>NZ_JBFAJD010000016.1:0-25494 GCF_040655035.1 Streptomyces sp. NPDC050549 | reverse complement strand
GAGGGCCTTGTCGAGGCGGGCGCCGTCCGGTGCGGAGAGCACGGGGTTGGCGGCGACGGCGGTGGGCGCGCGGATCGGCTCGGTCGCGTACGGGGTGCTGCACCACGCGGAGTGCCCGGTGGCCGTGGTGCCTTCGCCGGAGGTCTCCTGACCCTTCCGGGTCGTGACGGCTCAGAGGGTGAACGCGGTGCGGAAGCGGTCCAGGGCGCGTTCGCTGTCGTCGTCCGAGGCCCAGGCCTCCATCGCGACCGTGCCCTCGTAGCCGATGGCGGCGAGGGCGCGGGCGATCGCCGGGTAGTTGATCTCGCCGGTGCCGGGCTCCTGACGGCCGGGTACGTCCGCCACCTGGATCTCGCCGATCAGGCCCGACCGGTGTGCCTCGCGGACGAGTTCGATGAGGTTCCCCTCGCCGATCTGCGCGTGGTAGAGGTCCAGGTTCATCCGCAGGCCGGGGCGGTCCACCGCCTTGACCAGGGCCAGCGTGTCGGCGGCCGTCGCGAACGGGACGCCCGGGTGGTCGACCGCGGAGTTGAGGTTCTCCAGCGTGAAGGTGACCCCGGCGCTCTCGCCCAGCTCGGCGAGGCGGGTCAGGGTGCGGTGGGCGGCGATCCACATCGGGCCCGTGGGCTCGCTGCGCACCGGAACCACCGGCAGACCCTCGGAGTTCAGCCCGGTGCCGTGCAAGTTGAGCCGGGGGCAGCCGAGTTGGTCGGCTGCCTTGACCGACTCCTCGGCGGTGCGCAGGAGTTCGGCGGCGCCCGCCTCGTCCGTGAGGCTGCCCCGGATGTAGCCCGTCATCGACGAGAACTCGGCCGGGGTCCGGGTGAGCGCGTCCAGGTCGTGCCGGGTCCAGTCCCAGATCTCGACCTGGAAACCGGCTTCGTGGATGCGCCGCGCCCGCTCGTGGATCGGCAGGTCCTGGAAGACCATCTCGGCACAGACCGCCAAGGTGTACATGATCGCTCGCCCTTCTAGAACGTTCTAGATGGCAGTAGTACGCCATTGCCGGATGCGCCTGTCAAGGCTTCGCGGACGATGCTTCTGGAACGTTGCAGAACCCTGTCGAGCAGCTAGGATCCCGGCAGGCGACGACCTCTCGACCGTAAGGACCTCCGTGCCTGCCACCCCCGAGATCCCCGACGGCAAGCGGCCCACCCTGGCCCATGTCGCGGCCCGGGCGGGAGTGTCCGTCGCGCTGGTGTCGATCGTGATGCGCGGGGCCTACGGTGCGAGCGCGGCCTCCCGAGAGCGGGTGCTCAAGGCCGCCGAGGAGATCGGCTACCGGCCCGACACCCGGGCCAGGGTGCTGCGCAGCAACCGCTCACGCCTGCTCGGCGTGCAGTTCGGGCTGCGCCATCCCTTCCACACCGACCTGGTCGAGGGCATCTACGCCGCCGCCGAGCCCGCCGGCTATCAGGTGGCACTCAGCGCGGTGGCCCCCACACGCGGTGAGCGGCAGGCCGTGGAGGCGCTGCTCGCCGACCGCTGCGAGGCCCTGGTCCTGCTCGGCCCCGAGGTCCCGGCCGCCCGCCTCGCGCACCTCGCCACCCAGGTCCCGGTCGTCTCGGTGGCCCGGCGGCTGCGGCCCGCGCCGCCCGCCGTGGACGTCGTCCGTACCGCCGACGACGAGGGCGCCCGCCAGGCCGTGGACCACCTCGTCGCGCTCGGCCACCGAGCCGTCGCCCACATCGACGGCGGCCGGGCGCCGGGCGCCGCCGACCGCCGCCGCGGCTACCGCACCGCGATGCGCCGCCACGGCCTCGACGGGCACATCCGTGTACTGTCCGGCGGGCTCACCGAGGACGACGGCGCGCGGGCCGCCAGAACCCTCCTCGCGGAGACCCCTCGTCCCAGCGCGGTCCTCGCCTTCAACGACCGGTGTGCCACGGGCGTCCTCGACACCTTCCTGCGGGCCGGTGTCACCGTCCCCGGCGAGATGTCCGTGGTCGGTTTCGACGACACCACCCTGTCCCGGCTCGCCCACATCGACCTCACCACCGTCGCCCAGGACATCCCCCGCCTCGCGCAACTCGCCGTCGGCCGCGCCGTCGCCCGCCTCGACGGCGAGGCCGTTCCGGACGGCGAACAGGTCGTCGCGCCGCGTCTGGTGGTCCGCGGGACCACGGGCGCGCCCGGCACGGACTGATCCCGCTACTCCGGCGCGGCCGGCTCCAGGGTCTCGCGCACCTTCGGCAGGATGTTGGAGATGTAGTCCTCGACCACCGTGTCCAGATCGATGTCGTGCTGCGCCCGCTCGGCCAGATACCAGCGGTGTTCGAGCAGCTCGTGGTAGATCTCGGCCGAGTCCATCGACCCGCGCAGCTCCAGCGGCACGGCCCGCACGGTGGGCCGGAACACGTCCCGCACCCACCGGTGCGCGAGCACCTCGGGCCGGGCGGCGAGGGGGTCGCCCGGGGCGTAGTCGTCCTGGGTCGCCATCCAGCTCTCCAGGTCGTTGAGCAACCGCCGCGCCTGGTTCTCCTCGGCGTCCAGACCCGTCAGGCGCAGCAGTTGACGCTGGTGGTGGCCCGCGTCGACGACCTTCGGCACGAAGGTGACCGTGTCGCCGTTCGAGGAGTGCTCGATCTGCATCTCGGCCACGTCGAAGCCGAGTTCGTTCAGGCGCCGGATCCGGCGTTCGATGAAGTGGTACTTGCCCGCCGGGTACACCGAGGTGCGGGTCAGCTCCTCCCACAGCCCCTGGTAGCGGGCGCAGATCTCCATGCCGAACTCGATCGGGTCGACGGACGGGTGCAGCGCCCCGGACGCCTCCAGGTCGAGCAGCTCCCCGCTGATGTTGACGCGGGCCAGATCGAGGTCGTACTCCCGCTGCCCGTCGCTCAGCCGCGCGTGCAGGTCGCCGGTCTCCGCGTCCACGAGATAGGCGGCGTATGCGCCCGCGTCGCGCCGGAACAGCGTGTTGGACAGCGAGCAGTCGCCCCACGCGAACCCCGCCAGGTGCAGCCGCACCAGCAGCACGGCCAGCGCGTCCATCAGCCGGTGCATGGTGGCAGGCCGCAGCGTCGTCTCGAACATCGAGCGGTACGGCATCGAGCCGCCCAAGTGCCGGGTGATCAGCACCGGTTCCAGTGGCTCACCGGCCGTGTCGGCGCGCCCGGTGACCACGGCGAGGGGGTCGACGGCGGGGATGCCGAGCCGGTCCAGGTCGCGCAGCAGCTCGTACTCGCGCAGCGCGGGCCGTTCCGCCAGCTCCTTGACGGCGATGACCTCGCTGCCGGCGCGGGCGTAGCGCACGACGTGACGGGAGATGCCGCGCGGCAGCGGCACCAAGTACTCGTCGGGCCACTCCTCCAGCGGAACGTCCCAGGGCAGTTCCAGCAGGAGCACCGGATGCTCGGGGTTGGTCGCGTTGATCTGCAGTGCCATGAGGTGACCCTAGAACGCGAGTTCGCGGGCGCGCTGCGCCGCCTCACGGATCGGACCGGTGTGCACGGGGCCGTGGCCGGGCAGCAGGGTCTCGGCGTCGAGCGCTCCGAGGACGTCCAGCGAGGCGACGGCACGCTCTCGCTCGTGGTGGAACATGCCGGGCAGCAGCTGCGGGCCCTTGATCCGCGACGTCGGATGGCCGCTGACCAGGGCGTCCCCGGAGACCACGATCCCGCTGTCCGGGAGGTGGAACACGCAGTGTCCGCCCGTGTGGCCGGGGGTGTGCACGGGGACGGGCCGGCCGGGCAGGTCGAGCGGACCGCCCCCGGCCGGGAACGCCTCGGCCGCGGCGACCGGATGCTGCTCCATGCCTCCGGCGCGGATCGTGTGCACCGCCCACGGCAGCACACCGGGCCGCCAGGCGTTCTTCAGTACGTCGCCCAGGGTCACCTGCTGCAGGAACTCCCGGCGGGCGTGCGGCACTTCGGCCTCGTGCGCGTAGACGGGCGTTCCGTGGGCGCTGTGCAGGTACTCCGCCGAGCCGAGGTGGTCGTTGTGGGCGTGGGTGAGGAGTACCGCCACGACCGCCTTCGCCGAACTCCCCACCTGCTCCAGGGAGTCGAGGACGAGCGAACGGTCCCCGGGATACCCGGTGTCCACCAGCGTGGCCGTGTCGCCGTCCGTGAGGATCACCCAGTTGGTGTTGCTGCCGTGCACGAGATAGGTGGCGTTGGCGACTTGGCGTACTTCTGCCCGCATGATCGCTCCTTGCCTGGTGGTGCTGTTCGGATCCGGCCGGTCATTCGGGATCCAGCCAACCAGACGCGTACGGTCCCTGCGCGCGCGGGGGGAAGCCGCCTCCGGCACCGTCCGCCGGAGGCGGCCCCCGCGCGCGTCCGAAGCGGCCGCCTCTCCGCCTCAGCGCACGCCGTGCGGGCGGAACTGCACGCTGATGCGCGGTCCCGCGTCTCGGGTGGTCTTGGGGACGCAGTGCTCCCAGGTCCGCTGACAGGAGCCGCCCATCACGATCAGATCGCCGTGCCCCAGCGCATGCCGCACGGACGCGCCGCCGCGCAGCGGGCGCAGCAGCAGGTCGCGGGGCGCGCCCACGGAGAGGATCGCCACCATCGTGTCCACGCGGGCACCCCGCCCGATCCGGTCGCCGTGCCAGGCGACACTGTCCCGGCCGTCGCGGTAGTAGCACAGCCCGGACGTGGTGAAGGGCTCGCCCAACTCCCGCGCGTAGTAGGCCGAGAGCGCGCCCCGGGCCTCGGCAAGCACCGGATGCGGCAGCGCGTCGTCGGCGCCGTAGAAGGCCAGCAGCCGGGGTACGGCCACGACCTGGTCGTACATCTGACGGCGCTCGGCGCGCCACGGCACCCCGGCGGCCAGCTCCTCGAACAGGGCGTCGGCGCCGCTCAGCCACCCGGGCAGCACGTCGATCCAGGCGCCGAGACCCAGCGTGGTGCGGCGGATCCCGTGGAAGGGGGCGAGCTGGAGCCGGTCGGTCTGGTCGAAGAGGGAGCCCTGGAGGTGCGCGGTCATGGGACCAGCGTACTCCTTATTCGAATATCTGTTCCCATTTGGTTCGGTCATGCGTCGTCGAGGTGCTGATCGTGGCGGAGGCGCTGGGCGGACGCGACGATCGCCCGGGCGGGAACCATTGGCCGACCGCCCGCCGGAACGGCGGTGGAAGGACTGCGGGACAAGCCCCTTCGGCGCATGCGAACCGGCGGATCGCGTCACATTCCGCGCGTCATGGCGACCTCCCCTTTGGATACATCCATGCATCGGATACATTCGCGTATCGAACATCGGGACGTGGAGGTCCGGACATGGGGGTGGAGGCGACGGCCAAGCGGGTGACCAGACGCCGCGTGCGCACGCGCGCCAATCTGCTGGACGCCGCGTTCGGCGTGTTCGCCGCGAAAGGCTTCGGCCGGGTCTCCATCGAGGAGGTCTGCGAGGCCGCCGGCTACAGCAGGGGCGCCTTCTACTCGAACTTCGACAGTCTGGACGGGTTGTTCTTCGCGCTCTACCAGGAGCGGGCCGAGCTGATCGCCGAGCAGGTGGCCGGCGCGCTCGCCCTCGACGGCCCCGACCTGGACGTGCCCGCTGCCGTGGACCGCGTCACCGATGTGCTGCTCCTCGACCTGGACTGGCTCCTGGTGAAGACCGACTTCCTGGTGCACGCGGCCCGGGACGCCGCAGTGGCGCAGACCCTGCTGGGGCACCGGGCCCGGCTGCGCGGGGCGATCGCGCACAGGCTGGCCCGGAGCCTGGCCGAACTCCCCTCCGTGCTCGGCGACTTGGACGCGGCGGCGTACGCAGTGGTCGCCGCGTACGACGGCGTCACCACCCAACTGCTGCTGGACAAGGACGTGGAGCACGCCCGCGTCTGGCTCAAGCAACTCCTCACCGCCCTGCTGACGGACGGCAGCGCCACGCCCGAACAACTCCCCTGAACCATCTCCTCATTCACAACCGAATCCCCAACGCAATCCCCAACTGAACCCAACGAGAAGGGCAACGGTCGCCATGGATGCGGACGTCATCGTCGTCGGAGCCGGGCTGGCCGGTCTGGTCGCGGCCCATGAACTGACCAGCCAGGGTCGCCGGGTCGCGCTCGTCGACCAGGAGAACGCCGCCAACCTCGGTGGGCAGGCGTTCTGGTCCTTCGGCGGACTGTTCCTCGTCGACTCGCCGGAACAGCGCCGCCTCGGCATCAAGGACTCCTTCGACCTGGCCTGGAGCGACTGGCAGGGCAGCGCCGGGTTCGACCGCGTCGACGACGAGGACTCATGGGCGGTGCGCTGGGCGCGCGCCTACGTCGAGTTCGCGGCCGGCGAGAAGCGGACCTGGCTCGACGGTCACGGCATCAAGCTGCTGCCCACCGTCGGCTGGGCGGAACGCGGCGACCTGCGCGCCCACGGACACGGCAACTCCGTTCCGCGCTTCCACGTCACCTGGGGCACCGGCACCGGAGTCGTCGAACCCTTCGTGAACTACGCCAAGCAGGCCGCCCGCGACGGACTGCTCACCTTCTACCACCGCCACCAGGTGGACGAGTTGGTCGTCGCGGAGGGCGAGGCGCGCGGCGTGCGCGGCACCGTCCTCGCCGAGGACGGCTCGGCGCGCGGAATCTCCTCCAGCCGCGAGGCGATCGGCGAGTTCGAACTCACCGCACAGGCCGTCGTCGTCACCACCGGTGGCATCGGCGCCAACCACGACGTCGTCCGCCGCTACTGGCCCGAACGTCTCGGCACCCCGCCCGCCGAGATGGTCACCGGCGTCCCCGCCTACGTCGACGGCCGGATGCTCGACATCAGCGCCGAGGCCGGCGTACGACTGGTCAACCGCGACCGCATGTGGCACTACACCGAGGGCCTGCAGAACTGGAACCCGGTCTGGCCCGGCCACGGCATCCGCATCCTGCCCGGCCCGTCCTCCCTGTGGTTCGACGCCCTCGGCCGCCGCCTGCCCGACCCGTGCCTGCCGGGCTACGACACCCTCAACACCCTCAAGTACCTGCGTACGACAGCGGACTTGGCGGAGCACGACCACTCCTGGTTCATCCTCACCCAGAAGATCATCGAGAAGGAGTTCGCGCTGTCGGGCTCCGAGCAGAACCCCGACATCACCGCCAAGGACAAGAAGGCGGTCCTGCGAGACCGGTTGCTCGGCAAGGGCGCTCCCGGCCCGGTGGACGCGTTCCTGCGCAAGGGCGCGGACTTCGTGACCGCCGGCAACCTGGAGCAACTGGTCGAGAAAATGAACCAGTTGACGGACAAGCCACTCCTGGACGCGGCCGTGGTGCGACGCCAGATCGAGGCCCGCGACCTGCAGATGGCCAACCCGTACAGCAAGGACTCCCAGATCCAGGGCATCCGCAACGCCCGCCGCTACATCGGCGACCGGCTGGGCCGCGTCGCCACCCCGCACCGCATCCTCGACCCGGCCGCCGGCCCCCTCATCGGCGTCAAGCTGCACGTCCTGACCCGCAAGACCCTCGGCGGCATCCAGACCGACCTCGACTCCCGCGCGCTGGGCGCCGACGGAAAGCCGGTCGGCGGACTGTACGCGGCGGGCGAGGTGGCCGGCTTCGGCGGCGGTGGCGTGCACGGCTACAACGCCCTCGAAGGCACCTTCCTCGGCGGCTGCCTCTTCTCCGGCCGCGCGGCGGGACGCGCGGCGGCCAGGCAGACCGCCTGACCGGACGCCACGGCCCGTCTTCTCAGCTGTCGAGGAGGCGGGCCAGCACCGCCGCGTGACTCTCCTGCGGCGACTTCACCGCCGTCAGCAGGGTCACCGGTCCCATACGGACCAAGTTCCGCAAGGTGTGCAGGAGTTGGGCCGCCTCCGGCTCGGCGAGTTCCACCTCGTAACGGCTGCAGAACTCGTCGTAGGACCCCTCGCCGGCGTGGTACCACCGGCGCAGTTCGTTCGACGGGGTGAGGGCCTTGGGCCACTCGTCGACGCGGGCCGCGTCCTTGGACAGGCCGCGCGGCCACAGCCGGTCGACCAGGACGCGGACGCCGTCCTCCGGGTCGGGCGGATCGTAGACACGACGTACGCGGACGGTCACGGGCGGGGCTCCCTCGGGTGGCGGTGGTGCCGTGAGCCTACGTCCGGGCGGGCACGGTTCGCGCAGCCGCTCGCCGGTGGAACGGAAGTCGCCGAGGGCGGCTGGGCAGCCGTCGTGAAGGAAACGGAAGGTCTTGCCGACCGGTCCGCACGCCCGGAAGCGGAGAGCCGTGACAGGAGTGGGGTGTGTCGACTCCGGCGGGGGATGGGCTGATGGTCCTCACTGACGCCCGCTGGGCCCAAGCGGCGTGGGCTGCGCTACGGCGACACTGGCGTTGTCGACGGAGTGAATCGCGACAGATCGTAAATAGCGGGAGAAAATGGACATGGGTGATTTCAGGGTCAAGGAAGTCATGACCCGCGAGGTCGTGCGCGCCCGCCGCGACACACCGTTCAAGGAAGTCGCCCGGCTGCTGGCGGAGCACCGCATCAGCGGACTGCCGGTGGTGGACGACCAGGAGAAGGTCGTCGGGGTGATCTCCGAGACCGACCTGCTGTACCACCAGGTTCGGCAGGATCCGGACCGCCGGCACAGGCGTTTCCACGTGCCGCGGCCGAACCGTTCCGCGCGCTCGGCCGCGGCCAAGGCCTGGGCCAGGACCGCGGAGCAGCTCATGACACGACCCGCGTTCATCGTCGCCCCGGAGCAGCACGTGACGGACGCCGCTTCGATGATGGATCTGCACCATGTGGCGCGGCTGCCCGTGGTGGACGACGAGGACCGTCTGGTCGGCATCGTCACCAGGGGCAACCTGCTGAAGCTCTTCCTGCGCCCGGACGCGGAGATCGGCCGGGACGTCGTCGACCGGCTGGTCCGGGGGATCGACTGTCCCCGGTACGAGGTGGACGCCGCTGTCGCCGACGGGGTGGTGACGCTGCGGGGACACCTGGCGCGACGCGGCGACGTCCGGCTCGCGGCGCGGATCGCCGGACAGGTGGACGGCGTCGTCGCGATCACGGACCACCTCACCTACGACTCGGACGGGCTCAGACCGTAGGGGCCTCCTCGGACGCCGGTGTGGACTGCGCAGGCGACCCGGCCGGGTGAACCGAGGCCATGTCATGAGGGCTCGGCCCGTCCGCCGGGGCGGTCTGTCCGGTGGCGTGCGCGTCCGCGGGCACCGCCCCCGTGTCCCCGGCGAGCCGCAGGCCGGTCACGGCGGAGAAGCAGTGCACCGCGTCGTCGCGCACCGCGACACGGATCGCGGATCCCTTGCCCTGGGTGGGGCGACCGGGGAGCCGGACGACGACGGGGACGAGGTCCTGGCCGAGCTTCGCGGTCGCGTGGAGGTACGCGACGGCCCCGGTGTCCTCGATCGTGTCGATCACCAGGTCCAGCGCCGGGGTCTCCAGGTCGTCGGGGGAGAGCACCTGGAGATGCTCGGGCCGGATGCCGAGCGTGATCTCGGTGCCGCCGTCGGCGGATGCGGCGTTCAGCGCGGCACGGGCCAAGGGCACGGCCAGCCCGCCCAGTTGGGCCCCGTCCGCGGTGAGCGGCAGCCGGAAGAGGTTCATCGCGGGAGAGCCGATGAAGCCGGCGACGAAGGTGTTGGCGGGGAGCGCGAAGACCTCCTTGGGTGTGCCCACCTGCTGCAGCACACCGTCCTTCATGACGGCGAGGCGGTCGCCCATCGTCATGGCCTCGACCTGGTCGTGGGTGACGTACACGGTGGTGGTGCCCAGACGGCGCTGCAGCACGGCGATCTGTGTGCGGGTCTGGACGCGCAGCTTGGCGTCCAGGTTGGACAGCGGCTCGTCCATCAGGAACACCCGGGGTTCGCGGACGATGGCGCGCCCCATCGCCACCCGCTGCCGCTGACCGCCGGAGAGGGACTTGGGCTTGCGGTCGAGGTACTCCTCCAGGTCCAGGATGGCCGCGGCCTCCTGGACGCGCTGCTGGACGCGAGGCTTGGGCATGCGCGCGATCTTGAGCGCGAAGCCCATGTTGGCGGCCGTCGTCATGTGCGGGTACAGCGCGTAGTTCTGGAACACCATCGCGATGTCGCGGTCCTTGGGCGGCAGATGGGTCACGTCCCGCTCGCCGATACGGATCGACCCGGAGTCGACCTCCTCAAGCCCGGCGAGCATGCGCAGGCTGGTCGACTTGCCGCAGCCGGAGGGCCCCACCAGGACCATGAACTCGCCGTCGGCGATCTCCAGATGGAGGTCGCTGACGGCCGGGTGATCCATGCCCGCGAAGCACCGGGTCGCGTGGTCGAAGGTGACGGACGCCATGATCTTCTCCTCCCCTGAACGTCTCCCCAGACCCAGGCTGGAACGGGAGTCGGCAGTGCGGCAGGACCCGGACGACCCCTCCGTGGTGCCGGTCGGCCCATTGGCCACGGCCGGGTACTGCACAAGGCTTGGACCGACGGACGCGGAAGGGGGGAGGGAGGAGATGTTCCGGTCCCGGGTGGGGCCCTCCAGGCCCGGACACCCGAACACCGACACGGTGCCGCTGATCCCGGCGGCCCACCCGGCCACGGGGGAGGACGGCTCCGACCCCGTCTTCGTCGACTCCAGCGGACGCCGTGGTCGGCGCATCCGGCGCGTCGCCTATACGGC
This sequence comes from Streptomyces sp. NPDC050549, assembly GCF_040655035.1. Taxonomy (NCBI): domain Bacteria; kingdom Bacillati; phylum Actinomycetota; class Actinomycetes; order Kitasatosporales; family Streptomycetaceae; genus Streptomyces; species Streptomyces sp. NPDC050549. Next base: position 14,958 of record NZ_JBFAJD010000016.1, on the reverse strand, counting down.
CGCCGCGCTGTGTGCCGCGTACACCGGCGTACTCGCGCTCAGCTTCATGGGCGCGACGCCGTTCGCCCCACGCACCGTACTGCCCGTACCGGGGCTGCCCTCCGACAAGCCCGGTACCGTGACCGAGACCCCGCGCGGCGATCTGCCGGCCGAGTCCGTGGCCCCGTCCTCCGGTGGCGCGTCGGTGTCCCCGTCCGCGCTTCCCGGACCGACGGCCCTGCCCACGGACCCGCCCTCGGGCGGCAGCCCCTCCGCCCCGGCGACGGGCCCCGTCACCTCGCCCGCGCCCACGGCGAGTTCCTCACCGACCGGCTCTTCGCCCACGACCGGGCCGACGGGCTCCGGCAGTCCGTCCGGCACCGGTCCCACGGCTTCGGGCGGAACGTCGGACGCCACCTCCGGGAGTTCCGGCGGCACGCCCAGCGGCTCGCCGGACAACGGGGAGTCACCCGGCATCTCCACTGTCCCTGCGGGGACTTGATGAGCGCGCGGCAGCCGGGGCCCACCACCGGCACACGAGGGAGTCGCCGCGGCACCGCCTCCCGCCCGCGGATCGTGTCGCTGCTCGTGGTCCTGGCCGTGATGACGGGCGTCCTGCTGCTGAACGGCTACACGCACGGCGAGTTCGCCGCCGACCACCGGGTGCACCCGCCGGTGGCGGCCGACCGGGTGCCGGCGAAGGTGCTCCACGGCGGCCCCGTGATCGACACCACCGGCTCCGTCACGCGCAGCCACCGGATGCCGGACCGGACCGTCGCCCTGACCTTCGACGACGGCCCCGACCCGACCTGGACCCCGAAGATCCTGGACGTGCTCGACCACTACGGCGTCAGGGGCACCTTCTTCGTGACCGGCGCGGCGACCGCCCGCGAACCCGGCCTCGTACGCCGGATGGTGACCTCCGGACAGGAGGTCGGCGTGCACACCTTCACCCACCCCGACCTCGTGTACCAGTCGGGTTCCCGCACGGACCGCGAACTGGCCCAGACCCAGCTCGCGTTGGCGGGAGCGGCCGGTATCCACAGCTCGCTCGTCCGCCCGCCCTACTCGGCCCACGCGGCGGACCTGGACGACCTCTCCTGGTCCGTGGTCCGGCAGTTGGGCGCGAAGGGGTACATCACCGCCCTCGTCGACATCGACACCGAGGACTGGCGCCGGCCCGGCGCGACCGACATCGCGGACAGCGTCACAGGGAGGCTGAACGGGCAGGGTGCCGTAGTACTGCTGCACGACGCCGGCGGCGACCGCTCCCGGACCGTCCGCGCCCTGGACACCCTGATACCCGAACTCCTCGGCCGGGGCTACCGGTTCACCACCGTCACCGGCGGGCTGGGCGCGGGCAGCGCCCATCACCCGGTCTCCGGCGCGGAGTTGTGGAGCGGCCGGGTCTTCGTGGCGGCCGTGGCCGTCGGCGAGTGGCTCGTGCCCGCGCTGGCGACGCTGATGGCCCTGGTGGGCGGCCTGATGCTGCTGCGCTTCGCGGCCATGCTGGTGTTCGCCCGCCGCCACGCCCGGCGGCGCCGCGATCCGGGCTTCTCCTGGGGGCCGGAGATCACCGAACCCGTGAGCGTGGTGATCCCCGCCTACAACGAGCGGAAGTGCATAGCCCACACCGTGCAGTCCGTGGTCAAGAGCGAGCACCCCGTCGAGGTCGTCGTGGTCGACGACGGTTCCACGGACGGCACGGCCGAGACGGTGGAGGCACTCGCGCTGCCCGGCGTCACCGTCGTACGACAGGCCAACCGCGGCAAGTCGGCCGCGCTCAACACAGGTGTGGCCAGGGCCTCGTACCCGCTGATCGTGATGATGGACGGCGACACCGTCTTCGAGCCGGACACCGTGCACCGGCTGGTGCAGCCCTTCGCCGACCGGCGGGTGGGGGCGGTGGCTGGCAACACCAAGGTCGGCAACCGGGGGAGCCTGCTGGGCACTTGGCAGCATCTCGAATACGTGATGGGCCTCAACCTCGACCGCCGCATGTACGACGAGCTCGGCTGCATCCCCACGGTACCGGGGGCCGTCGGCGCGTTCCGGCGCACCGCACTGCGCCACGTCGGCGGCCTGAGCGACGACACCCTCGCCGAGGACACCGACCTCACCATGGCGCTGCACCGGGGCGGTTGGCACGTGGTGTACGAGGAGCGTGCCCGCGCCTGGACCGAAGCGCCCGTGACCGTCGGCCAGTTGTGGCGCCAGCGCTACCGGTGGAGCTACGGCACCCTCCAGTCGATGTGGAAGCATCGTCACGCGGTCGTCGAACGGGGGCACGCGGGACACTTCGGCCGCTACGGACTCGCACTGGTCGTGCTGTTCACCGTGCTCACCCCGCTGCTTGCTCCCCTCATCGACCTGTTCCTCCTGTACGGACTCCTCTTCCAGGACCCGGTGCGCACCGTGGCCGCCTGGGGCGCGCTGCTCGCCGTACAACTGCTGTGCGCGGCCTACGCGTTGCGGCTCGACGGCGAGAAGCGGCGGGCACTGTGGGCGCTGCCGTTGCAACAGCTCTTCTACCGGCAGTTCCTCTACACGGTGCTCCTCCAGTCGTGCACCACGGCGCTCACCGGCGCCCGGCTGCGCTGGCACAAGCTGCGCCGCACGGGTCAGGTGAGGGCGCCGGGGCCGCCGACACGGGCAGTGGCATCGACGGCCACCGCCACAACGGCCGCCCCACCGGCGGCGGTTCGCAAGAACGGCGGCCGGAACCTGTATCTGGACTTCCTGCGCGCCGTGGCCCTGGTCCGCGTGGTGACCTACCACACCTTCAACTGGGCCTGGCTGACCCTGGCGTTCCCGGCCATGGGCGTCATGTTCGCGCTGGCCGGCTCGTTGATGGCCCGTTCGCTCGACCGTCATGACCGGACCCCGGCGGCGGTGGTGCGGGCGCGCATGCGACGACTGCTGCCGCCGGTGTGGCTGTTCGGCCTCGTCATGGTCGTCGCGATGCTGCTGACGGGCTGGCGGCCGGACGAGGGCGGCGGCGGGCGTGCGGCCGGGTGGGCGCGGATGGTGTTCTGGATCGTGCCGGTGAGCGAGCCGCCCTTCGCCCACACCGACTGGGCCTGGCAGATCGTCGCCCCGCTCTGGTACATCCGCGCCTACCTCCTGTTCGTGATTCTCTCGCCGCTGCTGCTGCGGGCGTTCCGCAAAGCGCCCTGGACAGTCGTGGCGACCGCGCTGGGCCTGGCGGTGCTGGCGCAGAGCGAGCTGCTGCCGTTGCCGGCCCGGGTCGAGGAGCCGTTCACCGACCTGGCCACGTTCGCCGCCTGCTGGCTGCTGGGCTTCGCCCACCACGACGGGCTCGTACGGCGGTTGCCCGCGGCCCGGGTGTGGGTGGTGGCCGCGGCCGTCATGGCGGTGGGCGGCTGGTTCGCTCTGGCGCACCGGACCGAGGAGGGATACGACCTCGGCTCGATCCCGCTCGGACAGGCCTTCTGGTCCTTCGGCTTCGTCCTGTTGCTCCTGCGGCTCGGCCCGCAGAGCGACCGCTGGGTGCGGCGTCACCGGTCGCTGCACGACACCGTGGTGCTGCTCAACGCCCGCGCCGTCACGGTCTATCTGTGGCACGAGGTGGCGCTGGTCGTCGGAGTGGTGCTCATCGACCGCATGTGGCGGATCCCCGCGCTGGAGAACTCCCTGCCGCTCGGCGCCACTTGGTTCCTGTATCTCGCCGCCTGGCCCCTCATCGCCGTGGCCGTACTGCTGGTCGGGTGGGCCGAGGACCGGGCGGCGAAACGTCCGGTACGACTGTGGCCACGGCCGGTTCGGCAGACCGAAGGGGCGTGAGGCGGGGGACGGGGTTGTCCGCCCGCGGACGGACGTGCAGGTGCACTCCTCCCCCTGGACCCTGGGGGGAAGGTGCCCGCACGGCTCGGTCGGTCGTACCGGCGGGCACGCATCCACCCGCTCCCGCGCAAGGCGGATGCCGTCCCGATGGACCGACCCACCGGGGCGTTCCCGGCGCGGGGCGTCGGGGGGAGCTGCCTCCGCGCCACTTTCAGTGTCCGTCGCGGGTCTGTGGGGAAGGTGTGCCGAACGGCTCCTGTCGGGGGCCGTTCGGCCGGTTCCGGCGGCCCGTGGCGCGGCAGGCCGTCACGGCTCGGCAGGGCCGGCCAGCGCCACGAAGTCGTCGGAGTAGACGTCGTGGAGCCGAATGGCGAGGTCCTCCAGGGCACGGCTGGCGGCGAGCTCGTCACCGATCTCCGGAACGGTACGGTCTATCGGGTTGCGCCTGGCCACACCACGGCCGGTGATCGTCGACGTGTCCCGGGTGCGCAGGACGGCCCGTGCGTGAGTGTCGTCGCCGTCCTCGGTGATGTAGATCTGTACGGTCCACTGCTTGGCTTCCATCGTGATCACTCCCGAGCGGAGGGGTACGAGGGCCGAGCGGCCAGACCCGCAGGGACCCGGAGCGGGACTGCGGGGGAGCGCGACGGCTTCTGCCTCCACTTCTCAGCCTGCGCCTGTCCACGGAGCCGGTCCAGGGCCGAACGGCCCACCGGGCAGGCATCGTCGTGCGTCTCGCGATCGGCCGCGACGACACGTGACGGCCGGCCGGACCACGGTTCCCACTCGGAAGGGGCCCGAACGGCACTTCCGCCCCCCGCCCGCATGAGCACACCCGGTCGGGGAGCAGGCCGCGACACGAGCGTGGACACGGACCGGCCGGGACGGGCACGGAGGGGACGATGACGGCACCGGCGTTCGCACCGATCGTCGTCGTCGATCCCGGCTCGTCCCACCGCCCGGCCGTGGCCTGGGGCGCCGGCGAGGCGGACAGACGCCACCTGCCCCTGCGAGTGATCCGCGTCCAGGGCTGGTCGCCCGGCCGGTGGCCGCCCTCGCACAGCGCCGCGGACCACACGCTGAACGAGGCGGTCGCCTACGCCAGAAGCCGCCACCCACGCCTGGAGGTCTCCTCGTTGTACGCCGTTGGCGACCTTGTGCCCGTCCTGCGCGAGCAGGCGCGCACGGCCGCGGTCGTCGTCCTCGGCCCGTGCGGCTCCGGCACCCGTGAGGCGCCCTCAGCCTCCGGTGCCGTCGCGCTGCCGGTGATCGCGCGCCGACTGCCCCGTGGCCGTAGTGCGCGATCCAGGGCCCACCGGCCTGCAGCCGCCGTGCTTCGTCGTCGGCGTGGACGTCGGTGTGGGCGGCCGCCGGCATTCCGAGGCCGTCCTCGACCATGCCTTCCGGCAAGCGGCCCTGCACGGTGCCGAGTTGCGGGTGCTGTACGTCTGGCACCGGCCCGTTCTCGGCGTCCTGGACGAACACGCGGCCTTGCGGGAGTGCCGCATGCTCCTGGCGGAGGCGGTGACGAGCCGCCAGGCCGCTCACCCGGAGGTGAAGGTGCACCACAGGGTGGTTCGTGGCCGCCCCGTACAAGTCCTGAGCCAGGAGTCCGCGCGTGCGCTCGGCCTCTTCGTGGGCACCCGACGCCACGGCCGACTCACCACCATGGCGTTCGGATCGGTCGTCCGGGGCGCGCTCCGCCACGCCCGGTGCCCGGTTGTCGTCGTCCCGGAGCCGGGCCGGCAAGGCCTGCTGCGCGGGCGGCCGCGCGCAGGTCGGCCGATGCGTCGGGTACGGGGCGTCCGGGTGTCACTCCGTCCGAGTCCGACCGGCGTACGACGTGGGGCGGCGTTCCGGCTTCGCGGTGCAGCCCGACGATCCCGCCGTCACGTCCGGTCGCGCCGGTGACAGGGCTTCCGGCCATGAGCTGATCGCGGATGTGCGCTCGCACGAGTGTGTCGACCTCACTCTCCCAGGGAGGTGCCTCGTCACTCCGCGCTGAGGACCGTGTCGGGCCCTCGCCGTGGGGTCGGGCGGCTGCGGGGGGCGTGGCCGAGGCGCAGGATCATCTGCGGGAACTCTCCGCGGGTGAGCGTCGCGCGGACCTGGGCGCGCAGCCGCGGGACTTCGAGGGGCTGGGTGTGGAAGGCGGCCACGGTCCAGCGGGTGGTGGCGTGCAGCAGGACCCGCTGGAGGGCCTGCCCTGCGTGCAGCCAGTCCTCCCGGGTGTCGTGCCGCGTGGTGAGGACGAGGGTCAGCCCCGTTTCCGGCGGCCAGACGTCGGGCACGTCCGGCAGGGTGCGGGTGAGTCCCAGGAAATCGCGCCCGACGAGACCGGTGCGGTCCGGGGGACAGACGCAGACGTCCAGGGGGACGCCGTCCGGACGCCGGTCACGGGCGGCCCGCGTCCAGTGGACCAACTCGGCGATGTGGCCGGGGTCGTTGCGGTGGACGGCCTCGGCGGACCGGACCAGCTCCGCGAGTTGACGCCGTGCGACATGGGATTCCACCGTGTACAGCGCGGCACCCTCTGCACGGGCGTGCTCACGCAATTCCCCGATCAGCGGCTGCGGGAGCGGGGACTGCTGGAAGGGCCCGCGGTGCGTGTGCCGTAGCCACAGGGCGCGGTACATCAGGTTCTCGTCGGTGCTCGGCCTGGCGTACGGTCCCCAGCCGACGCGGGCGAGATGGGCCGGGTTCCAGGGAGTGGGGAGCAGCTGTACGACAGGCCGGAAGCCCAGGTGCCGCATGGCGACACGCATGTTGAACAGGGCCGCGCCGCCGCTGATGAGCTGCTCCCGCCCGTCCGGGTCGGTGAGCAGGAGCCGGCGCGTGGGATCCGCGTACACGTCGAGGTCGGTGTCCCGGCCGACGAACAGCCAGGGCTGGGTGTTGTGCACCGAGGGTGCGCTGACGGCCGCGCGGACCAGGTGGTGGGCCGCGTGGTCGACCTGAGCGGAGACTGTCTCCATGGTGGGCACCGCCGTTCGTCGTTGATGTCTGCGGGCGCGGAACTCAGCCGTGCGCCACGACGGCGACGGGGCAGCGCGCGCGGTGGATCACGGTGCGGGTGACCGGGCCGGTGTGCGGACCGGGTCGGCGGTCGCGCAGGTGGCGGCCGACGACGAGGAGTCCCGCGTCCGAGGCGGCGCGGACCAGGTGTGCTCCTGCCCTGCCCCTGACGACCGTCGGGGTGACCTCGACGCCCGGGTACTTGTCACGCCAGTTCTGGAGCACTCCCGCCAGGAGGCCGCGCAGCTCCTCCTCGCGCCGGGGCTCTTCGCCGAGGCCGGGGTCTCCGGGTCCGGGGGAAGCGGTCGACGAGGTGTCCCAGGCATGGAGCACGCGCAACGGCGCCCCGCGCAGCGCGGCTGCCTCGAAGGCGAACTCGATCACCTCGTCGCACGCCTCGCCCAGGTCGACGCCGAGAACGACGTCACGGTACGGCGTGAACGGCGACGTGTAGCCGTCCCCGTTCAGAAGATGCTCGTCCGCGGACCGCTGCCCGGCCTCGACCAGGACGACCGGACGGGTGGTCCTGGCGACGACGGCCTGGGCCACCGACCCGACGAGGAATCCGGTGACGCAGTTCAGCCCGCGCGAACCGAGCACCAGCAACTCGGCGTTCCGCGCGGCGTGCAGGAGTACTGCCGCCGCCGGACCCTCGATGTGCTCGTCGGTGAGCAGCGCCTCCGGGCAGGTCCGCGCGACGCGTTCCTCGACCGTGCGCAGGACGGCCCGGCCCAGACGGTGCCGCATCGCGCTCGCCGCGGGAGAGAGCGCCTGGTCCGGGCCCCGGTCGGAGGTGTGCACCAGGTGCAGTCGCAGGCCGCGCCGCACCGCCTCCCGGGCACCCCACTCGGCGGCGGCCAGGCTCTCCGGAGATCCGTCGACTCCGACGACGACCGGTCGTGACATGGCGCACCTCCCTGGCTCTCGCCCGGCGGGTCCTTCTCGGCCCTGTCCCCATCGTCGTGCCGGACAACCGCGCGGTGGAGGGGCCACCGGTCCCGGACTTTGACCCGTACGACCCCTGCCCGGAGCTCCCCGCCCGGGACGACCGTGGGACGCGCAGACAGTGGTGCCGCAAGCAGGCGGGAGGCGAACCGGCATGGAACGGGCGATCGTTGTCGGAGTGGACGGCTCCGTGCGGAGCAGAGTGGCGGCGGACTGGGCGGCCCGGGAGGCCCTGCGGCGCGGGCTGCTTCTGCAGGTGGTCCATGTGTCGGAGCGGTCCGGTACGGGTCCGTCCAGTACGGGTCCGTCCGGGCCGTGCTCCGGCCTCGGGGAGCCGCTGCCCGGCGTGGCGGAACGCGAACTGATGTCCCGGCCCTCCGAGTTGACGGTGCATGAGGTCCGGGTCGACGGTGAGCCGGCAGCCCGGCTGCTCGCCCTGGGCGCCTCGGCCGAACTGCTCGTGCTCGGGATGCGTGGCGCAGGAGGGTGCGCGGGGCAGGCGGTCGGTTCGGTGGCGGGCGCGGTCGCCGAGCGCTCCGCCCGGCCCGTGGTCCTCGTCCCGGGCGGACCCGCCTGCGCGGGCACGGGATGGCGTACTGACAAGGTCGCGCTCGGCGTGGACGCGCGGCGGCCGGACGAGGCGGCCATCGGCTTCGCCTTCGACAGGGCGAGCCGCGCGAACGCCCGCCTGCGCGTGGTGCACGCCTGGACGATGCCGGAGCCCGGCGGATCCGCGCTCCCGTTCGCCGTGCGGTGCAGGGACCGGGCGGCCCGGGAGGACGAGGAGATGCGGTTCCTGTCCGACGCGCTGCGCCCGTGGCACGAGAAGTATCCGCGTGTGCAGGTACTGGAGGACGTCGTGCACTTCGGTGCCGCTGAGGCACTGGTACGGGCTTCCGGCCGGGCGGAGCTGCTGGTGGCGGGGCGACGGGAGAACAGGCTCGGCTCCGCGCTGAAGGGGCTGGTCGAGCAGGCCGGATGCCCGGTGGCCGTGGTGCCCGGGTGACGAGAGCCGGCCGGACTGTTCAGGCGCAGTCGCGGTTACGTGCAAGCGGGGCCGGTCGCCGTCGGCGCGCGGGTCGGGTGACGCAGTCCGGCCAGGGTGCCGCTCTCCACGGTTCGGCCGGCCCGACCATCTTCACCACCCCGGAGGAGTGGGAGACGGCGACGCATGCTCGCGAGCGGCGGCGGGGCTTCCCGCGGCGGCGGACGCGGTGGTCAGGTTCGGTTTCCGTCGCCCGACCCCGGCCGGTCGGGCCGGACCCGGAAGACGGGGACCCGGTCGGCGATCCGGACGAACTCCTCCAGTGGGGCCCGCCGGTCCACCGGCAGGTGCGGCCTGGCTCCCGGCGCCAGGGCGAGATAGCGGCGCAGGACAGGTGCCCGGTCGCCGACCTCGACCTCTTCGAGACGTACCGCCTCGCGCCGGCCGTGCCGCAGCACCGCCCGCCCGTCGGCCGCCCGGACATTGCGCACCCAGTTCGCGTCGGGGCCGAGCATCGAGACCAGATAGCGCTCGCCCTCATGGTCCGCGACCACCAGAGGCAGCGAGACACGACGGCCGGTACGGCGCCCGGGCACCTCGAGGGTGACCAGTCGCCGAGGCGTCAGCCCCGCCGAAGCGGCAAGGGCCGACTGCCGGTTCATCACGCGTGCCAGGCGTCCCGGACGGCCGCCGCGGTACAGCCACCGGTCGATCCGGTGCAGCCGGCGGGCCGAGTCGTCGTGTCCCATGTCTCACACCTCCCTCGGCACGCCACCGCACGCCTGTGGGGCGGCACGCCTTCCGGTGAGGAACTGCGATACGGCCTGCCTGGTCGTGAGCACGGTCGCCCCCTCTCTGTGCCGGGCGGGGGCCGGACGGTGCGGTGCCCCCTCGCCCACCAGAGTCCCCCTGTTCCCGGCTCGTCGGCCAGGGCCGGTCGGCCCCCGTGCGGCGGCATGCGGCCCGGCACCGGCCGAGCCCGGGTACGTCCTTGACGCGCGGGCGACCGAGGCTGCCCGCAGGGGCCGAACGGCTCCTCCGCAGGGGCCGTACGGCCCGCGTCCGCGACGCGTGGAACCACCGATTCTTGGAGCATGAACGCCGCGCATGTGCCGCAGCGGGCACCGTACGTGATCCCAGGTGCCGGACGTGCGGCCCGGAACGACGGACTCCACGATGAGTGCATGGCCGCCCGCCCCGCCGACCCCTTCGACGTCCGCAGGCCCGACCCGGCCGCGAGGCCCGGGTCCACAGCCGTGTCCGGGGCCACGCCGTGACGACGGGCGACCCCGCACTGCAGACCCTGGCCACCCGGGACGTCTTCGCCGCCCTGGACACCTCGCCGCGCGGCCTGGCGCCCGCGGACCTGAGCCCACGGCGGGAGCGGTACGGCCCCAACGAGCTGCCGCGGGCCCGGCGCAGGGGCTGGTGGCGCGACCTCGCCGGCCAGTTCGCGGACCTGTTCGCGGTGGTCCTGGTCGTCGCGTCCGGGATCACCTTCCTGGCGTACGGACTCCAGGAACCGCATGACGCGGGCACCCTGCAACTGGCCGTGGCGATCCTCTGCGTGGTGCTGCTGAACGCGGGCATCGGCTTCGTGCAGGAGTACTCCGCCGAGCGGACCGCCGAGTCGCTCCAGGCGATGGTGCCCCACACCTGCCGGGTGCTGCGGGGCGGGGAGCGGCTGGAACTGCCCGCGCGTGATCTGCTCCCCGGGGACGTCGTGGTCCTGGAGGCGGGGGACGCGGTGCCGGCGGACTGCCGGCTCGTGGAGGCGCACGAGGTCTCGGTGAACAACGCGGCGCTCACGGGGGAGAGCGACGCCGTCGGCCGTACCCGCCAGCCGGTGGCGGACGGGCCGGTGCTGGAGGCCCGCAACTGCCTGTTCATGGGTACCGACGTCGTGGCGGGCACCGCGAAGGCCGTGGTGTTCGCCACCGGCGGGGAGACCGAGTTCGGACGCATCTTCCGGCTCGCGGCCGCAGCACCGCGCCAGAAGACCCCTCTGCAGATCCAGGTCGCGTCGATGGCCCGCCGGGTGGCGGGCGCGGCGCTGGCGATCGGAGCGCTGCTGTTCGCGGTGCGGCTGCCCGCCGGCCGGCCGCTCGTCGAGACCTTCGTCTTCGCGCTCGGCGTGATGGTCGCCATGGTGCCCGAGGGACTGCCCGCGACGCTGTCGGTGTCGCTGGCGATCGGCGTACGGCGTATGGCCGCCCGGCGTGCACTTGTCAAGAAGCTGCTGGCGGTGGAGGCCCTCGGTTCCACCACCGTCGTGTGCACGGACAAGACGGGCACCCTCACCCAGGCCGAGATGACCGTCGTACAGGTGTGGGCGGGCGGCGTCCGGCACCCCGTCTCCGGAGTGGGGTACGCGCCGACCGGCGAGGTGACCGACCCGAAGCCGGTGCGTGAGCTGCTCCGTACGGCGGCACTGTGCTGCGACGCGCGAATGGTCCCGCCGTCGGAGCCGGAGGGCTGGCGGGTCCTGGGGGACACCACCGAGGGAGCCGTACTCGTCGCCGCGGCGAAGGCCGGTGTCGACCCGGCGGCCGAGGAGGCCGCGACGCCCCGCGTCACGGAGTTCCCCTTCGACTCGACCCGCAAGCTGATGAGCACCGTGCACCGCGACGCGCACGGCGCTCTCCACGCCTGCGTCAAGGGCGCGCCGCAGGAACTGCTCGCCCGCTGCACCGCCGTCGACTGGAAGGGTGAGCGACGGCCGCTGACCGAGGAACTGCGGGCGGCGGTGATCGCTGCCAACGACGAACTGGCTTCTCAGGGACTGCGGGTCCTGGCGGCGGCGTCGCGGGATCTCCCCGACGGCCGTCCCACCCAGGACGAGACCGAGTCGGGGCTCACCCTGCTGGGCCTGGTAGGCATGCTCGACCCGCCCCGGCCCGAGGTCAGGGCCGCCGTCGATGCCTGCCGGCACGCCGGCATCCGCATCGTCATGGTCACCGGCGACCACCCGCTGACCGCGGAGGCCGTCGCCCGCCGGGTGGGTATCGTCCGGGGGCCGGAGCCCACCGTCGTGACCGGCGTCCGCCTGGACGCACTCGACGACGACGCCCTGGACACCCTGCTCGCCGAGTCGGGGGAACTGCTGCTGTGCCGGGTCAGCCCCGAGCACAAGATGCGGGTGGTCGCCGCCCTGCAACGGCGCGGCGAGGTCGTCGCCGTCACCGGTGACGGCGCCAACGACGCACCCGCGCTCAAGCATGCCGACATCGGCGTCGCCATGGGCGCCTCCGGCACCGACGTGGCCCGTGAGGCCGCCGTCATGGTGCTGCTGGACGACTCCTTCGCGTCCATCACCACGGCGGTGCGCCTGGGCCGGTCGGTCTACCAGAACATCCGCAAGTTCCTGATCTACCTCTTCAGCCACAACATCGCCGAACTCGTCCCGATCCTCGCGGCCACCTTCGCCGGATTCCCGCTTGTCCCGATCACCGCCGTGCAGATCCTCGCGATCGACCTCGGTTCCGACGTCCTGCCCGCCCTCGCGCTGGGCGCCGAGCCGCCCGAGCCCGACGTCATGGACCGCCCGCCGCGCTCGAAGAACGAACGGCTGTTCTCCACCGCCGTGATGGGCCGGATCCTCTTCCTCGGCGGCATCCAGTCGCTCGGCGTGTGCACCGTGTTCTTCTGGCACATCCACGCCTCCGGCATCCCCTACGCCGACTTCACCGTGCACGACACCGCCTACCGGGAGGCGATCACCATGGTCCAGGCAGGCATCGTGGTCAGCCAGTTCTTCAACGCGCTCGCCGTGCGCACCGACCGGCAGAGCGTGTTCCGGATCGGCCTGCTGTCCAACCCCTGGCTGCTGGCCGCCGGCTGCTTCGGCATCGGGTTGATGGCCGCGATCAGTTATCTGCCGCTCCTGCAGGCGGTCTTCCACACGGCCCCGCTGGCAGCCTCCGACTGGGCGGTCCTCGCCGGATTCGGCGTACTGCTGCTGGCCGCCGAGGAAACCCGCAAGTGGTGGCTGCGGCACCGCCGGCCCGCAGACCGAAAGGAAGGAGCGCAATGAAAGTGATCATCGCGGGCTGCGGGCGGGTGGGCTCCGCACTCGCCGTCCAGCTCGTCGCCGAAGGCCACGACGTACACCTCATCGACCGCCGGCCCGGCACCCGCAAACTGTTGCCGACCGGCTTCCCCGGCCGGTTCCACGAGGGCAACGCGTACAGCCGGACGGTCCTCGAAGCCGCCGGGATCGAGCACGCCGACGCGTTCGTGGCCGCCACCTCGGGCGACAACAGCAACATCGTCAGCGCGCGGACGGCCAAGGAGACCTACCGGGTCCCCATCGTCGTCGCCCGCATCTACGATCCGCGCCGCGCGGACATCTACCGCGAGCTCGGCATCCCCACCATCGCCAGCGTCCGCTGGACCGTGCACCAGATCCACCAGATGCTGCTGCACCGCCACCTCACACCGGAACTCACCTTCGGCAACGGTGAGACCCTGCTGGTCCGCTCCGAGCTGCCCTCCTACCTCAACGGGCGGCGGCTGGCCGAGTTCGACGTGGACGGTGAGGTCCGGGTCGTCGAGGTCACCCGCGGCGGACGGTCGCTCGTGCCCGCCCACAGCACCCGCGCCGAGCCGGGCGACCTGGTGACCTTCGCCGTCGCGGCCACCGCGCTCGGCCGTCTGCGCGGCTTTCTGGACAAGGAGTTGGGGACATGAAGGCGCTCATCGCCGGAGCGGGGCGCCTCGGCACCCAGATCGCCCAGGTCCTGGCCGCGGCCCGCAACGACGTCACCCTCGTCGACATCGACGAGGACCGCGTCGCCGGGCTCGAAGGCCACCTTCCCGTACGGCTCCTGACCGGGGACGCCTGTGAACCCGCCGTCCTGGAGCACGCGGGCGTGCTCGCCGCCGACCTCGTCATCGCGGCCACCGGCGACGACGAGGACAACCTCGTCATCAGCCTGCTCGCCAAACGGCAGTTCGAGGTGCCCCGGGTCGCGGCACGCGTCAACGAGGCCGAGAACACCTGGCTGTTCGACCGGAACTGGGGAGTCGACACGGCGGTCCCGGCGGCCACTCCGCTGATCTCGCTCATAGAGGAGGCCACCGGCGCCACGGACACCGTGGCCCTGCTGCGCCTGAGCAAGGCGGGTGTCGACGTCATCGAAACCGCCATCACACCGCAGTCCCGCGCCTCAGGACGCACACTGGCCGAGATCACCCTTCCCGCGGGCGCGGTCATCGCCACCGTCATCCGCGACGGCCAGCCCACCGTCCCCACCCCCGAGATGCGGCTCCGGAGCGGCGACGAACTTCTCGTCGTCTCGCACGCGGCCACCGAACAGGAGATTCACGCGGCCTTCCAGTGACATCGGTCAACCGGTCTTGTGCCCCCACCGCGGACCGGCCACGTCCCACGCCAGCCCCACCGCTCGATCCGTCACCGGTCGAGCCACCACCGTGCGACGGCTCCGGCGCCGATCGCGGTACCGGCGCGTCCGAGAGCGGCGGCGCCGTCGAGGGTGCCGACTAGATGGCGGGCGCGGACGGGCTCCGCCGATCGCCGAGCCGCTGCTGGGGGCGGCTGTGAGGAGGACCGCGTGAGGCGGGTGCCGCACGGCACGCCGCGCGGCGAACACCTCGTCGGCGCTGTGAGCCGTCACCAGGTCGACCGGCGCGCCTCCGAGCAGGACGACCAGCGACACGGCCGGCACAATTCATGCCTCGACGATGTCGTCGCGCCGGCGCAACGAATTGCGCCGCCACCGCCAGAACAGTCTTGCCGTACGCCCGCCGCCGCCCATCGAACCGCACCTCCTCGCGGTGCTCACCGGTCACGACGGTGCCGGCCTGGAAGCGGCCGTGGCATGGGCCGGACCTGGGGAACGCAAGGCCCGCACAGCGGACGGGGTCCGGCCGAGGACCCCCGCCCGGCGAGCCGATCGGGGCCGACCGGCCCAAGCGCCGGGCCGGAATCCGCGACAAGCTGGATGTGATGGGCATTTCGGTCATCGTGTGTGCCTCTGGGGAAGCCGCGCCCGTCCCTGCAATCGGAGGCCAGGCTCTCGGGGAGTCCGAGAAGGGAAGGAACGTCATGAAGGGCTATGTCTTCCACGGGCCGGGTCGGTCCTCCTGGGACGACGTCCCGGATCCGGGCATCGTGGATCCCACTGATGTGATCGTGCGTGTTGATGCCGTCACGATCTGTGGAACCGATCTGCACATTCTGAAGGGTGATGTGCCCGAGGTGCGCCCGG
>NZ_JBFAJD010000015.1:0-207657 GCF_040655035.1 Streptomyces sp. NPDC050549 | reverse complement strand
ACCCGGCTTCTCGCTGGCCGCGGCCGGGGGCGCCCCCCGGGGCCCCCCCCCCGCGGGGCGCCCCCCCCCGCCGCGCGTCGGCAGGGCCCTCACGGCGGTACTGCTGTCGTTCCTATGCCTCCTGGGGCGCGCCGCTGCCCAGCAGCGCCGACGCGTTCTCCACCGGGGTGAGGACGTGCACGGGCACCGCCTCCGGCAGGCCGTGACAGGTGAAGCCGAGCCGGGTCATGGCCCGGATGACCTCGCCGCTGTTGAAGTCGCGCGGGTCCTGCCGGGTGATGACCTGCCCCACCTGCTTGACGGGGTAGCGGCGCCGCCCGATGGTCACGGACTCACCCGTGACCAGTTCGGGCTTGATGCCCTTCATCGTCTCCAGGACTCCCAGCTTGGTGAGATCGAAGGGATACCGGGCGATGACACAACGCATGTTGCCTCACAGAGAGAAGGGGAAACCGTCCGAACAGGCCGCCGAAGAGGCCGAGTTGATCCTCAGGCCGCAGGGCCGAAGGACGACCGTCGCTGTCCCCTGCCGCTCCCGCCGGCACCGCCGCTGCGGCGAGCCGTGCCGCCGCCGGTCCGGCCCTCGCCGGCCGGCCGGCCACGACGGCCGCGCGACGACGAGGAGGAGGGGCTGCGGCGGGCGCGCTCGCGCTGCTCCACTACCGGGGCGGTGATGACGACCGGGACGCCGGAGGGGGCCTGGGCGCCCGTGATCCGGGTCAGCTCCTCCTCGCCCGACCGTACCGAGGTGACCGCGGCGGTCACGCCGGCCATGGTCATCAGGCGGGTGAAGTCACGGCGCTGGTCGGGGGTGACCAGCGTCACGACACTGCCGGACTCGCCCGCACGGGCCGTACGGCCGCCGCGGTGCAGATAGTCCTTGGGGTCGGTGGGCGGGTCGACGTTGACGACCAGGTCGAGGTTGTCGACGTGGATGCCGCGCGCCGCGACGTTGGTCGCCACCAGCGCCGTCACATGCCCGTCCTTGAACTGCGCGAGGGTGCGGGTGCGCTGCGGCTGGGACTTGCCGCCGTGCAGCCCGGCCGCGCGGACGCCGTTGTTCAGCAGGTGCTTGACCAGCTTGTCCACCGCGTGCTTGGTGTCCAGGAACATGATGACCCGGCCGTCACGCGCCGCGATCTCCGTGGTCGCCCGTTGCTTGTCCGTGCCGTGGACGTGCAGGACGTGGTGCTCCATCGTCGTGACCGCGCCCGCGGAGGGGTCGACGGAGTGGACGACGGGGTCGGTCAGGTAGCGGCGGACCAGGAGGTCCACGTTGCGGTCCAGGGTGGCCGAGAACAGCATCCGCTGGCCGCCCGTCTGCACCTGGTCCAGCAGGCCGGTGACCTGGGGCATGAAGCCCATGTCGGCCATCTGGTCGGCCTCGTCGAGGACGGTGATGGTGACGTTGTCCAGGCGGCAGTCGCCGCGGTCGATCAGGTCCTTGAGCCGGCCCGGCGTCGCGACCACGACCTCCGCGCCACCGCGCAGCGCCCCGGCCTGGCGGCCGATCGACATACCGCCGACGACGGTGGTCATCCGCACGCTGACGGCACGGGCGTACGGGGTGAGCGCGTCGGTGACCTGCTGGGCCAGCTCACGGGTCGGGACCAGGACGAGCGCGAGCGGCTGACGCGGCTCGGCCCGGCGGCCCGCGGTACGGGCCAGCATCGCGAGGCCGAAGGCGAGGGTCTTGCCGGAACCGGTACGGCCGCGGCCGAGAACGTCGCGCCCGGCAAGGGAGTTGGGGAGGGTCGTCGCCTGGATCGGGAACGGGACGGTGACGCCCTCGTGGCCCAGCGCGGCCAACAGCTTGGCGGGCATGTCGAGTTCGGCGAACGACTCCACGGCGGGAAGGCCGGGAGTCACCGTCTTCGGCAGCGCGAACTCGCCCTGCAGGGCGACCGGTCGGCCACCGCCGCCCTTGGAGCGGCGCGGGGCGCTGGAGCGGTTGCCGGTCGGGGCCGCCGAGCGGTAGCCGCCACTCTTTCCGGATTCCGGATTTCCATTGCGCTTTCGCGCGAAGCGATCATTTGTACGTGCGCGGTTCAATGTGGAACCTTCCTTGATATGGCACGTATCAAGGAATTCCCGCGGTGAATGAACGGCGCAGAGAATCGCAAGAACGAGCCGGTGGCTTCGGCGGAATATCGCCGAAAGCTTGGGAAATGCAGCGAGCTGGGGCCCGCACCCCAAGGTGCGGGCCCCAGCTGCGAAGTTAACGTCGGTGTTACGCAGGGACGATGTTCTCGGCCGTCGGGCCCTTCTGGCCCTGCGCGATGTCGAAGGTCACCTTCTGACCCTCCTGTAGCTCGCGGAAGCCCTGGGCGGCGATGTTCGAGTAGTGGGCGAAGACGTCAGCGCCGCCACCGTCCTGCTCGATGAAGCCGAAACCCTTTTCCGCGTTGAACCACTTCACTGTGCCACTGGCCATTTTGTTCTCCTTCGGGGCGGTCAGCGGAGTCCGCACTGTGCGAGCTCCGTGTCGCCGTGATGATCACCCCGCCGGAAGAAAAACCGGACACACAAAAAAATGCTCCACCGCCTCGGAGGGCGGTGCGGGCATCTGAAGGGTTTGGCAACCACAACTGCAACTGAGATCAATAGTAGCACGGCGCGATCGTGAGTGTGCGGCCGTGAATTCCGTTTCTCATGCCGCGAACACAGATATTCGATCTCCCGCCGGGCTATGCGAGGCCGTCGAGCCAGTCGCGGACGGCCTTGGCGGTGGTCGGCGCGTCCTCTTCGAGCACGCTGAGATGAGTGCCGGGGGCATCCGCCGTGTCCCGCACACCGGGCCAGGACGACCGCCACTTCGACGGCATGTCCGCCAGTGGCGCGGAGGCCCGGACCAACAGGCTCGGCACCTGCGTGAGTTCGGGCTGCCAGCCGCGGAACATCCGGGTGTACGCGCCCAGCGACAGCAGCGTCAGATCGTCCACCAGGGTGTCGAATCTCTCGCCGGCCGCCAGCGGAATCCGGGCGGGCAGGGACAGCAGCCACGGCTCGGCCTCCCGGTCCGGGGTGATGTGGTACGAGTCGATCAGCACGAGTCCGGCCGGGGAAGCGCCGAGACCCGCCAGGTGCGTGGTGAGCGCGTGGGCGGCCGCACCTCCCATGGAATGGCCGACCACTACACAGGGACGGTCCCCGAGCTGGTGCCGCACGGTCGCGGCATGCGACGCCGCAAGCGTCTCCAGGTCCCGTGGCACCGCGTCTCCGTGATCGACGCCGGAGTGCCGCACCTCGAACACGTCCCGCTCGCCCTCGAAGCAGGCGGCGAGCCCGGCGTACCGGGGCCGGCCCAGGTTGGAGGCGAAGCCGGGCACACAGACCAGGGCCGGCCCCCGGGTCCCTGCGGCCAGCCGCAGCGGCGGCAGCGCGTGGCGCGCGGCCTCCTCGGGGCCGAAGACGGTCGTGCCGACGGACGCGGTCACCAGCAGGTGCATGGCCGATACGACGTCACCGGTCTCGCAGACCTGCCGGTACAGGGCCGGCAGCGACTGCCCCATTCCGCGTCCGCGCCCACCGGCCCGCACTGGTGCCGGGACGCTCGCGGCTGTGGCCCCGTCGGGCAGCGTGCCGCGCAGCTCGCCGTACAGGTGCTCGGCGAGGCGGTCGGTGTCCGGCCAGTCGTAGGCCACGGTGACCGCCAGCGGTGTTCCGGTCAGCAGGCTCAGCCGGTTGCAGAGCATGACCCGCATCAGGGAGTCGAGGCCCAGTTCCGCGAAGTCCCGGTCCACGGCGTCGACTTCGGTGTGTCCGAGCACGGTGGCGACCTCGGTGCGGACGAGTGACCGCAGGGCGGGCAGCCGCTCGGGCGGGGGCAGGGCCGCGAGTCGGTCCCGCCACGAGCCGGCGCTGTCGTCCTGCACCCCGCCGCCGCCCGTGACGGCTGCGTCGGCCGAGGGCCGGCCCATGCGCAGCAGTCCGCGCAGCGGGGGCGGGACGGCCGTCCCGGACCGGAGCGCCTTGGGCGAGTGGTCCAACGGCAGTGGCGCCAGGACCGGTTCGGCACTGCCCAGCGCGGCGTCGAAGAGCGCGAACGCCTGCTCCGGAGAGACCGCGCGCACCGGTCCGCAGTGCACCCGGCCACTGCGTGCCGCCATACTTTCCTCGTCGGCCCACGCGCCCCAGACCAACGACAGCGCGGGCAGGCCCAGTTGGGAGCGTTGGCGCGCGAGCGCGTCCAGGAAGGAGTTCGCCGCCGCGTAGTTGGCCTGACCCGGGTTGCCCAGCAGCCCGGCCGCCGAGGAGAACAGCACGAACCGGGCCAGCGGCAGCTCCTTCGTCGACTCGTGCAACTGCCAGGCCGCATCGACCTTCGGCCGCAGCACCGCCGCCAGCCGCTCAGGCGTCATCGACGCCAGCACCCCGTCGTCCAGCACCCCGGCCGCGTGCACCACGGCGGTCAGGTCGGGCCCGAATTCCTTCAGTACGGCGGCGAGTTGCTCCCGCGCGGTGATGTCACGGGCCACCACTGCCGCTGGAAGGGATGGGTCGGCATGCCGTCGACCCGCCGGGCGCCGCTGCCCCTGTAGACCCGGCGCCAGTCCAACCGTGCGCCGTGCACGTGGAGTTGACCGAGCGCGTCGAACACCGTCCGCGGCTCGGCGCTGCCCCGGCGGGCAACCGCGGTGAACAGGAGTTCCTTGGCGGTCCCGGCGAGAGCCGTCGCGGCCTGGGCGGTGAGATGGGCGTCCGGGCCGAGCTCGGCGAACGCGGTCACCCGTCCGTCGTGCGCCAGCCAGTGGACCGCGCCGCCGAACCGCACGGCCTCACGGGCGTGCCGTACCCAGTAGGCGGCCGACCGCAGCTCCTCCCCGGTGGCCGGAAGCCCGGTCAGGCCCGACAGCACCGGGAGGTTGGGGGTGCCGTACGTCAACTCGCATGCGACAAGGCCGAATTCGGCGAGCATCGGCTCCATCAGCGGGGAGTGGAAGGCGTGGCTGACCCGTAGCCGGACGGTACGGCGGCCTTGTACGGCGAATCGCTGCGCGAGCGCGAGCATCGGCTCCTCCGAGCCGGAGACAACGACCGCGCGAGGGCCGTTCACGGCTGCGATGGCGACCCCTCGGTCAACTCGGCCGTCACCTCCGCCTCGGTGGCGTCGAGCGCCACCATGGCACCGCCCTCCAGCAGTTCCCGCATCAACCTCCCACGGGCCGCGACCAGTTCGACGGCGTCCGCCTCGGACAGCACGCCCGCGCAGTGCGCCGCCGCCAGTTCGCCGACCGAGTGCCCGGCCAGGAAGTCCGGACGTACACCCCAGGAAGCGAGCAGTCGGAAGACGGACACCTCGTAGGTGAACAGGGCGGCCTGGGTGAAGTCCGTGCGCTCCAGCAAGGCGGCTTTGTCCGCGTCCCAGAGCACTGAGCGCAGCGGACACTCCAGGTGTGCGTCGAAGCGGGCGCACAGGGCGTCGAGAGCGGTCGCGAACACCGGGAAGGTGTCGTACAACTCCCTTCCCATGCCGGTCCGTTGGGCGCCCTGGCCGGTGAACAGCAGGGCCAGGCGGGCGGCGGAGACGGCGGTGTGCGGGGGAGCGGACTCCGTCAGGGCGTCGAGGGCGGTCAGGGTCGCCGCCCGGTCGTCGGTGGCGACGGCCACGCGGTGGGGGAGTCCGGACCGGCCGGTGGCCTGGGTGAACGCCACGTCCGGCAAGGGGAGTTCGGGGTGCTCGCGGAGGAAGGCAGCGGTACGTGCGGCCTGTGCTCGGAGTGCGGACGGAGTGGTGGCCGAGAGCAGCAATGGGGGTGCCGCTGTGTTGTGCCGGGGTGGTGGAGCGTCTGATTCCGCCTCCTCCAGGATCACATGCGCGTTGGTCCCGCCGATGCCGAACGTCGAGACCGCCGCTCGCCTCGGCCGTCCGGGCTCGGGCCGCCACTCCTCGTCCTGGGACAGCAGACGTACCGTGCCCGACGACCGGTCCACGTGCGGGGACGGCTCGTCGGCGTGCAGGGTGCGGGGGAGCCGGTCGTGCCGCATCGCCAGCACCGTCTTGATGACACCGCCGACCCCGGCCGCCGCCTGGGTGTGTCACAGCTGAGCGCGGCCGTACCGCAACCGTCCCGGCTCGCCTCACCGGACGAATACGCCTCCCTGGTCGGCCACATCCTCGACAACCCGATGCTCAACGCCGAGGTCATCCGCCTCGACGGCGCCCTGCGCATGTCCCCGCGCTGAATCCCGACCCGACCCGACATCGCCCGTCGCCCTGAAAGAGACCACTCATCGCACCGACCGAACACCCGCCGTCGCAGGCCTCCCCCTTCGATCCACCCATACAACTCCTCGACCCGTCAGGGAACTTGAGCACGGACGACCGGCTGCCCCTCGACTGACCACCGTCGACCTCCCCGCCCTGCACCGCGACACGACACTCACCCGCCGGCTGGACACGGAGGCCATCGCCCGCCCAACTCCTGGAATCCGAAGGGGTGCAGGACACGATCCTGGTCGAGCACAGCTACGGCGGGATGGTGATCACGGGAGCCGCCGCGCTCGCCGCCGACCGCGTCGGGCAGGTGGTCTACGCGGACGCCTCCGCCCCAGTGACCGGCGAGTCGGCGTTCGGGATGCTGCCCTGGCTGGAGCCGGCGTTCGCCGAAGCGCGGGGGCCGGCCGAGTGGGAGGTGGCCCCGCTCGACACCGGGGCGCTCGGTGCGGACGAGGAGGGGGCGGCATGGCTGTCGAGCAGGATGACACCGATGCCGCGATTCACGCACGAGGAGCCGCTCGGACCCGGCAGCGAAGAGGTTCTGGCGACCAAGCCGGTCACCTATGTCTACTGTGCCGATCAGGACTTCTTCACCGAGGTGGCCGCCGCGGCGGAGAAACGCGGGTTCCGGGTCGTCGCACTGTCCGACGTCACCCATGTCGGCCTGCTGACGCACCCGAACGGCTCCGCGCAGGAACTGCTCAAGCTCGCCTGAGGGCCCTGTTCGATGTACCTGGCAGGCGGGTTCAATTACCTCACAGGCATGTTACCGTGCCGGAATGTCGATCGAGGACACTGATCTGTGGGTTGCCCAACGCCTCAAGGACATGCGAGGCGAGCGGGGAATCACCCTCACGACACTGGCCGAACAGACCGGCATTTCCTCGGCGCATCTCTCGCGCCTGGAAAAGGGCGTACGCAAGCCGTCCATCGGCAGCCTGTTGCAGATCGCCCGCGTCTACGGCGTATCCATCAGTGAACTGGTACAGGAACCCGACCAGGACGACTTCCATCTCGTGCGCGCCGACGAGGCGATGACGCGTGAGGGCCAG
Source organism: Streptomyces sp. NPDC050549 (assembly GCF_040655035.1). Classification (NCBI taxonomy): domain Bacteria; kingdom Bacillati; phylum Actinomycetota; class Actinomycetes; order Kitasatosporales; family Streptomycetaceae; genus Streptomyces; species Streptomyces sp. NPDC050549. Next base: position 200,385 of record NZ_JBFAJD010000015.1, on the reverse strand, counting down.
GACGGCCGCTACACCGTACTGAGCGGGCCTCGCGAAACGATGTCCGTCATCCGGGTCGAATTGACGGCCGGTAAACACACCAAGACCGCACGACATGTCGGCGAGGAATGGCTGCACGTCGTGTCAGGGGCGATCACTCTCGACATCTCGGGCGTATCACTGCAACTCGATGCCGGGGATTCGGTGCATTTCGACTCTTCGAAGGAACATCGTCTCACCAGCAGCGACGATGCCGACGCCACCGTACTGATCGCGTCGACGGCGGCAACCGTTCCGATGCGACACCCCATTCCGGCGTCGCGTCGCAATTAGGCGAACACCCGCTGCGTACTGCGCGGGAACGACGGAAACACCCGTTCTTCCGGCAAGAGGGAAGGCCTCGCCATGTCGTCGATCATCGCGCTGAATCCCGCTGAACTCCCGCCCCTCACCGGTGTGATCTCGCACGGTCTGGCGGTCCCCGACCTGGGCCTCCTCTACACGTCCGGACAGGTCGCGTGGGACGCCGAAGGGAAATTCGTCGGCCGGGGCGACCTGGCCGCGCAGTTCACCAAGGCCTGCGAGAACATCGACGCGGTACTGGCCGCCGGAGTTTCGAGCCGCAGCAAAATCATCAAGGAGACCATTCACCTCGTGGGGTACGACACCGACGACGCGGAGAAACTGATCGCGCTCATCGCCGGCTGCCGAGGGGAGGGCCAGACGTCGCCCGCGAGTACCTGCGTGGGTGTGGAGACGCTCTTCGCGGAGGGCTGTCTGGTCGAGATCGAGGTGGTCGCGACCCTGTGACCGAATTCGACGTCCTGCGGAATCGGTGAACGAACAGCATTTCCCCGGCCTCCGTCAGCTGTCGGCGGACTCCTGCAGTCGGCCCCCGACGACCAGACCTGAACCCGGTTACGGGAGTTGAGGGTGTGCGCTCGGCCCCGCCGACGGAGTGACCCGTATTGCGCGGATTCCGCCACAGGAAGCGTCGCTGCGGGCCTACGCTGAGTAGTCGCGTCGGTGGGGGAGGGGGCGGCTCATTTGTCCGGTGCCCCAGGCATGCGGTTGTCGGCCCGGCGCGAGGCCGTCGCGCTGGCCGTGTTCGGCGCGGGATTCGGGGCGTACGTACTGATCGTGACCGCTCCTGGCCGGTACACCACGACGACCACGATTCCGTTCTCGGGAGCCGTCGGCGGGCTGTACCTGGTGGCCGGACTGCTGGCCCGGCTGCGACGGCCCGGCAACCGCGTCGGGCTGATGATGCTGCTGGTCGCGTGGGGCTGGTTCGCGGAGGACCTCCAGATCAGCCCGGACCCGGTCGTGCACACCGTGGGCCTGCTCGTTCGTTCGGCCTCCAGCGGTTTCCTCGTCCCGCTGCTACTGATGTACCCGGACGGCCGGTTGAGGTCCCGGACCGACCGCGTGCTGGCCGATGCCGGATATCTGACGGCCTTCGTGCTGATGCCGCTGAGCGTGCCGTTCTCCACCTCGGTGGTGCGGAACCTGCTGCTGGTGCACCCGGTGGACTGGCTGCGGCAGGCGACCGACGCGGTCCAGTTCGTCATCAGCGGAGCCGTGGTCGCCGCCCTGCTGGCCCACTGGGAGACCGCTACCCGCCCCGCCCGACGCGTTCTCGCCCCGCTCTACGCCGTCGGCCTGGTCGGCGGTCTCGCCTCCGCGCTGGACGGGATGCTCGGGACCGGGCCCTCGTGGACCCACACCCCCCTCATCAACATCGCGCATGTGTCCGTACTCCTGCTGCCCTTGGCGTTCCTGGCCGGCGTGTGGCGCGTCCGGATGGGCCGGACCGCCGTGGCCGACCTGCTCCGCCGGATGCCGCTCGCCTCCGAGGAACAACTCCGGGACGCGCTCGCGAAAGCACTCGGCGACACCTCCGTACAGGTGGGGTTCCCCGCCCCGGACGCGGTCGGGTACGTCGACAGCCAGGGCCGTACGCTCGGTGCCGCCCCGGGACAGCAGGTCAGCCCGTTGGAACGGAACGGCCGTCGGGTCGGCGTCCTGCTCCACGACCCGGCGCTGCGGGAGGACAGGTACGTACTGGAGGCGGTCGTCTCGGCGGTGGCGCTCGAACTGGACAACCAACAGCTCGCCGCCGAGGTCCAGGCGCAGCTGGCCGAGGTACGGGCATCCCGCGCCCGCATCGTCGAAGCGGGCGACGAACAGCGCCGGCGGATCGAGCACGATCTGCACGACGGCGCGCAGTCCAGGTTCGTCACCGCGCTGGTGACGCTGCGGCTGGCACGCCGGCGGCTGGCCACCCAGCGGTCGCCCGAGCCGGCAGCGTTGGCCGAGCTGGCCGAACTCCTGGACCGCATCGCGGAGTTGATGGGCGAGGGCATGGACCAGCTGCGCGACCTCGCCCACGGCATCCATCCGGCCGTCCTCAGCGAGACGGGGCTCGTGGCTGCCCTGGAGATGATCGCCGCCCGGTCCCCCTGCCCGGTCCGGGTCAGCGCCGCAGCGGTACCCGAGCTGCCGCGGCCCCTCGCGGCCACCACGTACTTCATCGCGGCGGAGGCGGTCACCAACGCCCTGAAACACGCCCACGCCACGACCATCGACATCGACGTACGACACGAGGACGGCCTACTGCGCCTCGCGGTCACCGACGACGGCATCGGCGGTGCCGACCCCGACGGGGGCACCGGACTGCTCGGCCTGCGGGACCGGGTGGCGGTGTTCGACGGGGAGATGACCGTGCGCAGCGCGCCGGGCCGAGGGACCGTGGTGGCAGCCACGTTGACGACCGGACGGGCCGGGCGCTCCGAGGAGGCGCGCGCCGAGCGGGGGGCTCCGGGCGAGGGGGAGGACGGACGAGAATGACGGGTTCGGGACGGACCACGGAGTGGACACCGCACGGGGAGGGACCGGCGGCCGTACGCCGGACCGACCCGCTGCGCATCGTGCTCGCCGATGACGAGCGGCTGTTCCGGTCCGCGCTGGCCGCACTGCTGGAGAGCCGGGGGCACCGGATCACCGCCCAGGTCGGCGACGCGGACGCCCTCCGGGCGGCGGTCGCCCGCACCGACCCCGATCTCGCGGTGATCGACATCAGGATGCCGCCCACAAAGCGCCTCGAAGGCCTGCGGGCCGCGGTCGACATCCGGCAGTCCCATCCCGGTGTGGGGATTCTCCTGCTGTCCCAGAGCATTCAGGTGACTCATCTCACCGAACTGACGGGTTCCGGTGTCAGAGGCGTCGGCTATCTCCTCAAGGAGCGGGTCGCCGACGAGCACTTCCTCGACACGGTGCGCCGAATCGCCGAAGGGAAGTGCGAGTTCGACCAGGAGGTTCTACGGCTGCTGTTCAACGGCCCCCACCAGCACGGGCGTTTGGCCAGACTCAGCGCGCGGGAACTGGAGGTGCTGAAACTCATGGCGCAGGGGCTGACCAACCCGGCCATCGCGAGCCACCTCGTGGTCACCGTCAAGACGGTGGAGACCCATGTGGGCAGCGTCTTCAAGCGACTTGGCCTCCCCGACGAGAGCGAGGGCGAGTACCACCGGCGTGTGCTCGCCGTCCTCACGTATCTGCAGTCCGATCGAACCGTGTGACCTCAGCCCTCGTCCGAGCCGTCCGCCGTGATGAAGCGGGAGAGCGCGGTGGCCGACAGCCGTGCCTTCGTCAGGAAACCGGCCGTCGGGCAGCGCGCGATCCGCCCGCCGAACTCGTCGGCCTCACGCACCGAACACAGCACGACCACCACCCCCGACGCCGGCGCGCTCAACTCCCGGGCGGCGGCGAACACATCCTCGCCCGGGAGCCCGAGATCCAGGAGCACGAGGTCGGGACCGTTTCCCCGGGCGATCGCCGTGACGGCCGCCGACGCCGAAGCCGCCTCCGACACGGTGTACTCACCGTCGACCTCCAACAAGGCGCGTACGGCGGCCCGGTAGACGGGATCGTCGTCCACGATCAGCACGCTGCGGCCCATGTCCCCATGCTGGCGGACCTCGGCGGGCGACGGCATCAGGGCCTGCACCGAGAACTCCGTTCAGGAGACGGGTGGTTGCCCCGAAGACCCCGGCCCGCCGCGAACTCACACTGGTGGGACAGCCCATTGCGGGGTCATCGGGGGGAACGTATGCGGGGATATCGGGGGAGGCTGCTCGCGCCGGCACTGCTCGCGGCGCTGGTGGCAACGGGGTGCAAGGACCCGACAGGGGGTACGACGGTCTCCGTCAAACCCGCGTTCCTGCCGGTGACGTTCACGATCGACTCGTCGGGAAAGATCAGCGTCTCCGCCGACGCGTCGATCGTGACACCGCTGGGCGAGGTGTCGGTGTCGGGATTCCAGCGAGAGCTGGGCAACCCCAAGCCGTATCTCGTGGCGGCCATCCGGCATCTGGAGGGGAGCACGACATCCGGCGCGAACGCGGCCGTGGACCGGACCACGGGGGCGGTCCACTCCGCGTACGCGCCGGATCCGGACTACGCCGAAGTCGCCGAGAGCTCCAGCACGGTCTACTCCCTGTACCGGATCGAGGCCAATGGCCGTCATGTCCGGCCCGCACTGAACGGGCAGCCCCTTGCCCTGGCGAAGAGCGGCACGATCGTCGTCGACGCCACGCACACACAGCCCGGCAGAGTGACCCAGCTGCAGATCGCCGACGCCCCGGAACAGCAGCATTCACCGGTGCCGGCCGGTACGGCGTCCTCCTGCGCGGGAACCGAAGCCATCGGGATCACCCTGCCCGAGGTGTCCGCGGGGGCCGATGTCACCGGCACCGTCACGGAGTTGGCGGCCGACTGTCTGCAGGTCCAGTACGTGGCGGAGCCTGCGGACGGGGTGGCGGAGGGCACGGTCGCGCGGGTCGTGATCCCGGTCGACGGTGCAGCCGACGCGGTGCAGTTGCCGCGCGTCGACGACGGTGCGCCGGGGCCGGGGGACCGGGTGACGGTGAGCCGTCGAACGCCGGCCACGGTGTATGTCGCTGCACCGGCGCCCGCGCCGTCGCCGAGCGGCAGCGGCGAGACTCCCGGTCAGCCGTCGGACGAACCTTCCGAGTCCGCCGTGCCGGGGACCACGCAGGTGGAAGGCGCCGCGTACGCGCCCGTCCGCACGAGCCCGGGCACGGCCGGGGAACGGACCAGCCACATCGAGGCGGGCGGCCACTACCCGGCACTGTGCATGACGCACGGCGAGACGGTGCAGGCCCACGGCTACACGAGTGATGTGTGGGCCGAGTTGGCTCTCAGCGCCGGGGGCACCGGCTGGGTCACGGCCACGGCGCTCACCGGAGGCCCCGACGGGCTCTCGCTCCCGGAGTGCTCCGACACCGGAACGGCGTCCGGCACTCCGTCGCCGACAGCCTCTGATGCCGTACCGACCGGCTGACGATCATGAAGCGCTGGGAACTCGGTCTCGCCGTCCGGGAGTTGGGTGAGGGCCTGTCCGCCGGATGTCGGGGCGGCGGACAGGCCCCCGGTGTCGTGACTACCCGAGTCGGCCTGCCGGATCGTGGGCGACCGAGTCCTGGTCCCCGCCGCCGGAGACCTCGGCATCTGTGCCCGGGACAGGTGCTGTTTCCCGGGCGCGGTCGGCGTGGCCGGGCCACCAGGCTGCGTGGCCGATCAGGGCGGTGAGGCTGGGCGTGAAGAACATCGCCATCACGAACGCGGCGACGGCGATGCCGAAGGAGACGGCGAAGCCCATCTCGGTGAGCAGCGCGTTGCCGGCCAGCATCATGGTCGCGAAGGTCGCCGCGAGGATGAAACCGGCCGCTGCCACGGTCGGCCCCGCATACCGCAACGCCATACCCGCCGCCTCGCGCGGATCGCGACCCTCGCGGGCCTCCTCGCGCAGCCGGGCGATCATCAGGATGTTGTAGTCGGTGCCGATGGCGACCACGAAGAGATACATGATCACCGGGAGCATGAACATCAGACCCGGGTGCCCCTGGGCGTCCTGGAAGATCCAGACGGTGGCGCCGAGTGTGGCGCCGAAGCCGAGACCCACCGACGCCATGAGGTACAGGGGCGCGACCACACTGCGCAGCACCAGCCCCAGGATCAGCATGATCAGCAGGGCGGCGACGGGGAAGACGGTCCGGTAGTCGTGATTGACCGCGGCGTTGATGTCCTTGTAGATCGAGGACATGCCGCCGACCAGGGCCTCCGTACCGTCGGGAGCGGCGGAGTGCGCGACCTCGCGCACCCGGCCCACGGTGTCGATCGCCTTCTCCGTCGAAGCCTCGTACCTCAGCGTCACGGTGAAGTCCGCAGTGGTCCCGCCCTTGTTGACCTGGCTCATCCGGGCGCTCGCGACACCGTCCACGGCCCCGAGCTTCTCGGCGTAGGCGGCGAAGGTGCTCCGGTCGAGCGCCCGGCCGTCGGCGCTGGAGAGATAGACGTCGGTCGGTGCGGCGGCACCCGCCGAGTACGCCTTCTGCATCTCGTCCTGGACGACCATCGACTCCTTGGTCTTGGGCATGGAACCCGAGGCCAGATCGAAGGTGGCCTTGTAGCCGAGGGTGCCGAGCGACAGGGCGACGAGAACGACGCCGGAGAGCGCGGCGGTCAGCGCGGGACGGCGCCGTACGCCGCGGCCGAGGGCGGCGAACCGGGCGTTCTCCGGCTCCCGCTGCCACGACTTGGAAGGCCAGAAGACCTTCGGCCCGATCAGCGACACCACGGCCGGGATCAGGGTCAGACCGGCGATCAGGGTGACGCTGACGGCGATGGCCAGCGCCGGACCCATCTGCTTGAGGAAGCCCAGCGTGGACAGCACCAGCGCGAGGAACGCGATGATGACCGCGCCGGCCGCGGACGCGATGGCCTCCCCGACCCGGGCGACCGCGTTGATCATGGCCTGCTTCGGTTCGTCACCTGCCCGCAGCCGTTCCCGGTAGCGGAACATCAGGAACAGGAAGTAGTCCGTGCCCACACCGAACAGCACGACGATCAGGATCGAGGAGACGGAACTGTTGGCCTGCAGGCCGAACAGCTTGGTGGCGTACGCGATCAGCCCGTTGGCGATGGCCGCCACCACACCGATCAGCAGCAGGGGCAGGAACGCGAGGATCGGCGCCCGGAAAATGATCAGGAGCGTCACCAGGATGATGACGAAGGTCCCGATACCGATCAGCGCCTCGCCGCGCTTGGAGGAGTCCTGCTGATCGAGGGCCTGCGCGGCGGAACCGCCGAGCCTCACCTCCAGGTCGGTGCCCTTGACCAGTTGCTTGACGTCCGCGCGCAGCACCTTGGCGGCATCCGCCTGAACCGGCTGGCCGGCGTTCTTGCTGTCCATCTGGACCAGGGACATGGTGTAGCGGCCGTCCTTGGACGGCTGGCCGGGGACCACCTTCTGCACCTGGTCGATGTGCTTCTCGCCCAACTCGGTGGTGATCCGGGCGACGTCCTTCTTGTCGGCGGCGGTCAGCGTGCCGCCGTCGGTGCGCTGGTACAGCGCGATGGCGGACGGGGTGAAGGCGCTGGGGAACGCCTTCACCTGCAGATCCGCGGCTTTGATGGATTCGTAGCTCTTGGGCAGGAAGCTGCTCTCGTCACTGTTGGAGGGCAGGCCCGGAGCGGTGGCGACAATCGCCACCGCCGCGATCAGCCACGCGACGATCGTCCAGACGGGATGTCGGACGACCGTATTGCCAATACGTCGGAACATGCGGGAGGTCCTCCTGTGCAGGAAGATCACCGCAGCCCGGGGAGCGGACCCCGGCATCGGCGACCCCGACCGGCCCTCACCCGTTGGCCGGTCGAATGGTTGTCTGTCTTCTTGTCACATCGGTCAGGCGTGAAGATTCATAACACAGGCATGGTTGCGAACGCCGGTGAGTTTTCCGGGAGGGGTTCACAGTGGCAGGTGACGTCCGGGGACTGGTCTTGTCGCTGGCAGGGGTTGTGGTCGGGGGCGGGCTGACGGCGCTTGCCCAGCGTGCCGCTCAGCGGTCCACCGAGCGGACCGAGCAACGCAGGCAGGCCGTGGCCGCGGCGGAGAGCCGTCGGGCGGAACAACTGCAGGTGCTCAAGGAGTTCGTCGCGAAGGCGCAGGAGGCCGAGCGGGTCGCGTACAGCCGGCCTGACCCGTGGGGTGATGATGAGAACGGCTGGATGACGGGCGCCGGGCCGGTCATGACCGCGCTGTGGACGGGGTCGGGCAATGTGATGCCGATGTGCGACGAAGCACTGCACGAACCCGTCCGCCTCTACGGATACGCGCTCAACCAGGCGGTGTGGACAGGACATCGGCGACACCGAAGTGAACGAGCACCTCGAAACACACAAGGGCCGCGTTCATGACCGCAGCGCGCCGGAGTCTGGCCGGCGGCTGACGGGGCGCCAAGCGGAGCGGTAGCACCAGGACTCTGAGAGCACCTCGCGGAGCCGGGTACGTTCAGCGGTACTTGCCTGGGCATGTCGTCGTACGCCGGCACCTGTCCCGCGCCGCATACGCGACCGGAGTGGACCGAGGAAGGTGGTTGCCCACCCCCCCAGTCGAAGAACGTTCAGTCGATACAGAACTCGTTGCCCTCGATGTCCAGCATCGGGATGCACGACTCGTTCTCCTCGTCGGCGTACAGCGTCTGCACGTGGGTCGCGCCGAGCGCGACCAGTCGTGCGCACTCGGCTTCGAGCACGGCGAGGCGCTCGTCCCCCACCAGCCCGGTGCCGACCCGGACATCGAGATGCACCCGATTCTTGACGGTCTTGCCTTCGGGGACGCGCTGGAAGTACAGGCGAGGACCCACGCCCGAGGGATCACTGCAGGCGAACCATGTTCCCCGCTCCTCAGGAGGCAGGGTGCGGTTGAAGTCGTCCCAGGTGGTGAACCCCTCCGGTGGCGGCGGTACGACGTACCCCAGCACTTCACACCAGAAGCGGGCGACGCGCTCCGGTTCTGCACAGTCAAAGGTGACTTGGAACTTCTTGATCGCGGACATCGGCGCACCGTACCGCTTACCTGGGGACCCCGCCGCTCATTTCCCGGGCGGATCCGCCCGCCACCCGTCGCGCCCTGGGCCGCGCCGCCGGCAGTCGCGGAGGATCTCGTAGTTCGTCAGTACGTGCAGCTGGACGCGGCCACCTCCGGTCTCCTTCAACAGGTGCGCGAACTGCGTTACTTGCAGGCCGTTGAACGTCTCCACCCGCATCCCTGCGGCCCTCAACACACCAGCCGCACACCGGAGATGCCCAGCACACAGCCTTGTGCAAGACCCTTCAGGCTCCGAACGCCATCTTCGAGACGCCGTCCCACTTCCGCCATTCGTCCAGCCGTGCCTGGTACTCCTTGGTGACCATTTCCAGCGGTTCCTCACCGAAGAAGATCCGCAGTGGCGGCTGCTCCGCGTCGACCACGGTGAGGATCGCCGCTCGCGTCGCACCCGGATCGCCGCGCCGCGCGGAGATCCGCGTCATGGCGGCGCGGAAGTCGTCGTAGGCGGGCAGGTGTTGGGTCTGCACCGCGGAGGGGCCGGCCCATCCTGTGGCGTACCCTACGGGTTCGACCAGCGTGACCTTGATGCCGAAGTCCTTCACCTCGGCGGCGAGGCTCGCGGTGAAGCCCTCCAGGGCGAACTTGGAGGCGTGGTAGAGGCCCAGTCCGGGCAGGGAGACGACGCCGCCGATGGACGACACCTGGATGATGTGGCCGCAACCGCGGGCGCGCAGGTGCGGCAGCACCGCCTGGGTGACCCAGAGCGCGCCGAACAGATTGACCTCGATCTGCTCGCGGGCCTGCTGCTCGGTCACCTCCTCGGTCATGCAGAACAGGCCGTAGCCCGCGTTGTTGACGACGACGTCGAGGCCACCGAACTTGTCGACCGCCTCCTGCACGGCTTCGAACGCCGCCGCGCGGCCGGCGACGTCGAGTCGCAGCGGCAGCACCGCGTCGCCGTACTTCGCGACGAGGTCGTCGAACGCGGACTCCGAGCGACTGGTCACGGCGACCTGGTCGCCGCGTTCGAGCGCGGCTTCCGCCCATTCCAGGCCGAACCCCTTCGAGGCTCCGGTGATGAACCACGTCTTCGGCCTGATTTCCCCCGCTCACTCTCTTGTTCGCTGACCGACAAGAACGCGACCAGTGAACTTGGTCGGTGACCAAGGTGTCAACTCGTAGTGCGGCGCTCCCTGTGCGGTGACCAAGGGGTGCGTTACGGTCCTTGTGTGGCGACCAAGATGATCGTCGGCCCTGCCCGGCCCTGTCCTGGTGATGTCGAAAGGGGCGGTGCCGTCGCCGAGATTCACCGTTACTGGGCGGACGACGGACGGATCGTCAGCTTTTGTCGGTCAAGGCGGCCGGTATCGAGGCGCTGTGGAAGCACTTCGAAGTCTTTCCCGAGCTGTACGAGACGGTGGAGGTCCGAGAGCCGTACTGCACGTACCTGGAATCGGGGGACAGGATTGTGATCGAGCACGACATCTTGATCCGTACGCGAGACGGCGACCATGCCGTCGTTGCCGGCGAGACCGGGCGGGAGGAGTTCCGGGTGACGTCGATCTTCTCCGTCCTCGACGACAGGATCACGGAGATGCGGGAGGTCGCTGCCGTCAAGGCCGGAGAGGACTGACCGCCCGGCGTCGGGTTCATCACGATCCCCGAACTTTCATGGCGTCACATCGACGCGGCTTCCGACGCCGGTCGGGTCGGCCTGCGCGTCTCGTGCGAGTTCCTCCAGTTCGACGACTGGAACGGAGAGGCGTGGCTGTCCTTGAGGGCGATGCAGCCGGACCCCTTCGCGGCGTTCGCCGAAGGGGTCACGGTGGGGCAGGCACAGCACGGACAGGTCACCGAGGTGGTCCCGTTCGGCGTCTTCGTCCGGGTCGCCGACGGCATTGAAGGACTGGTCCGTCTGCGGGAGTTGGCCGGGATGCCCGTGGAGACGGCGGAGGGCATCCCTCAAGTGGGCGACGAGGTCGATGTCGTCGTCACCGACATCGACCGGGCGCGGCGCAGCGTGGCACTGTCCCCGGCGCTCTGACCGTGAACGTCCTTACGCCGCCGAGCAGTTCACCATGAGGCGGGTGCCGCGATCCGCCCCGCCCGCCATCTCGCGGGAACGGATCACGCCGCCGGCCCCGTCCGCGGTCAGGACTTGACCGGTCGTCCCCTGCCCCAGGCCCAGGCAAGGCGGTCCGCGCCGGACTGGTTGGTCGTGGCCAGCCAGGGGCGGGCCGCGTCGCCGATGAGCTTCTGGATCGAGTACGTGTCGTCGGTGCGCAGACCCGGCCAGTAGACGGAACCCATGCCGAGCTTGCGGAAGGTGTCGGTGTCCGCCTGGATGAAGTTGACCGAATTGTCGGCAGGGGTGGGCACGTTGTAGTTCAGGCCCGTGGTCATCGGGGCACCGAACTCGTCGGCCACCGTACGGTTCGCGCAGTCGCCGAGACGTACCTTGAGGTCGCTCACCCACTGGTCGTAGGTGGCGTAGTCCTTCCAGAAGCCGTAGTGGTGCAGGGAGAGGTAGGTGCCCTTCAGGCGCGGGTCGGCGCAGACTGTGGTGACGTGGTCGTTGTAGCCGGCGCCGCTCACGAACACCCGGTTGCGCGGCACATGGGAGTAGGTGTCGAGCCACTTGGCGGCGAGGTCGGCCCACTCGGCGTCGGTGTAGCCGTGGGGCTCGTTCATCGGCTCGAAGTAGACGTGCTGGTTGTGCTGGTACGCCTTGACCACGGTGTCCCACATGGGCCAGTACGTGGCGGGGTCGTCGATGAAGCCGTCCTTGTTGGCGCCCGTCCCCTCCCAGTACGACACGATGACCTTGAAGCCCTGCGCCGTCGCCGCGTCGATGACACCGCGGTACGACTTCCAGTAACTGCCGTTCACCGTGTACGGGTTGATGGGCAGCCGCACCGTGTTGGCGCCGAGGTTGGCACGGAACGCCGCGATGACGCGGCTCGCCTTCGTGTACGTCTGGGCGTAGGTGTCGGTGAGCGACAGGCCGGACAGGACGACCGGGTCGTCGGCGTAGTTGTCGCGCGGGTCGGCCCAGTTGACGCCCTTGAACTGGGACGTGTTCGTGCTCGGCGCGGCGGAGGCGGGGCCGCCGGCCAGCGTGGTGCCGGTGACCGCGGCGATCGCGACGGCCACGAACGTGGCCCGCAGACGGGTTCTGGCGGGGATGGTGCGCATCGACTTGCCCTTTCAGGAATGGCGACTCGGCGCATGGCGAGGCCTGCGCGCGGCTGAGCGGCCGTCGGAACAGATGCCGGGGCGGACGGGTGGGATCGGCTCGCCGTCCTGGTACCCGGTGGGCCAGGTGTGGGGGACCGGGGCGATGTTTACGTAAACATTTCAGCGCCGGAATCGTGGCATCCGGCATCGCCCGCGTCAAGGTTTCCCGCACGTGACATCGCTGGTGCCCTGCGGCCGGTCTCCATCTCCGCCGCCCCGGCACATGACTACGGGCCCCGGGGCAACTGCCCAGGGGCCCGCGGAAGACGGGGGTTACGGCTTGATGCCCACCCCGGTCCACAGGCTGACCTCGGCGTCCGTGGGCGGCTCCGCCGGCACGGTGTCCTCGGCGGCGGCGTCGGGGCGCCAGCGGTGGCCGACCGCGATGCCGGGGTCCAGCAGGTCGAGCCCGGCGAAGAAACGGGAGACGTCCTTCTGGGAGCGGAACTGCACGGGTGTCCCGGCGTTGGTGTAGATCGACGTCACCTTGTCCCAGGTGGCGGGGTCGAAGTCGGGCGTGCAGTGGCTGATGGCCAGGGCGCTGCCCGAGGGGAGAACCGACAGCAGACGCTCCACGAGGCCGTACGGGTCCTGGGCGTCGGTGACGAAGTGCAGGAGCGCGTTGAGGGAGAGCGCGACCGGCTGGCCGAGATTCAGTACCTCGGCCAACTCCGGGGCGTTGAGGAGCGTCTCGGGGTCGTTGACGTCGGCCTGCACATAGGTGGTGCGGCCCTGCCGGGTGCTGCGCATCAGCCGCTCGGCGTACTTGAGGACCAGGGGGTCGTTGTCGGCGTAGACCACCCGTGCCTCGGGGACCACGGACTGGGCGACCTGGTGCAGATTCGGTTCGGTGGGGATGCCGGTGCCGATGTCGAGCCACTGCCGGATGCCGTGCTCCCGGGCCAGGACACGGGTGGCCCGGTGCATGAACGCACGGTTCTCGCGGGCGCAGACGAAGATGGCCGGGTAGGCCGCCGCGACCGTCTCGGCCGCCTGCTTGTCGACCTCGAAGTGGTCCTTGCCGCCCAGGTAGTAGTCGTACATGCGGGCGGAGTGCGGCCTGCTGGTGTCGATGTCCCGCGCGGCGTGGGGGTTGGTCATGCTGTCCCTCTCAAGTGGTGTGCATCGGCGTCTCGGGCAGGTCGCAGCCGGGCCGGCTCCAGTTCCTCACGCCCGTGGTTCTGGTTCAGCCGGCCATCAGATGGTCGGCCAGGCCGCGCTTGACCCCGGCGACGAACGCGGCCATCTCCTGCGGCGTGTAGATCAGCGCGGGTCCGGCGGGGTCGGTCGACTGGCGCAACGCGACGCGGCCGTCGGAGAGTTGCTTGGTCTCCACGCACTGACCGCCGTTGGGGCCGCTCCAGGGGCATTCCCAGCCCTGCTCGCCGAGGTTCGACGCGGGCATCCCGTTGTAGACCGTGTTGTCGGTGGTGGTCATGAGTACTCCTTGCGCATGCGGTTCAAGAGCGCCTTGCTGTCCGCGGACGAGGTCAGCAGCGACATCCTGTTGTGCGCCTCCAGATGGGCCGCGACGTCGGATCGCTGGTCCAGATACATGGAGGCGGAGAGGATCTCGCTGTAGACGACGTCGGGCAGCTCCGGTTCCTCGAACCGGAAATAGGTGAAGGGTGCGCACGCCCCCACGTGGGCACCCGCCGAGAACGGGACGATGTCGACACTGACGTGGTCCAGTTCCGAGACCTCGAGGAGCCGGTCTATCTGGTCCCGCATGATCGAGGGACCGCCCACCACCCGGTGGAGCACGGCTTCTTCCAGCACCGCCCACAGCGTGGGCGAGTCCGGCCTCTCCAGCAGACTCTGGCGGCGCAGACGTAACTGCACCCGCCGTTCAAGGTCTTCGTCGTTGTCGTTCGGGAAGCCGCCGCTCAGTACGGCACGCGCGTAGTCGTACGTCTGGAGGAGTCCCGTGACGTAGTGCGGTTCGTAGGTGCGCAGGGTTTTGGCGCCGGTCTCCAGGCTCACATAGGCGGTGAACCAGCCGGGCAGCACATCCCGGAAGTCGTGCCACCAGCCGGGCCGGTTGGCGCGCTCGGCGAGGGTGACGAACTCCTCGATCTCCTGCCGGTCGGCGCCGTAGGTCTCCAGCAGCTTCTCGACGTAGAGCGGTTTGAGGCCGACCTCGGCCTTCTCCAGGCGGCGGATGGTCAGGGACGTCACCCGCAGGGCCCTGGCGGCGTCCTCCAGGGACACGCCGACTTCCTGCCGCCGGTCCTGCAGCCGTCGGCCGAGGATCATGCGCAGGACCGTGGGTGCACCGGCGCCCGAACGAGCTTCGCTCACGCCCAACCTCCTGAGGGACTGTCACCGGCGCCAGTCTGACAGCGACTTGCTGATGCCGCCAGACAGAAATCGGCGTTCTGTAATTATCAGGGAGCCGGTTGCAGCTTGAACTGACCTATGGGCATAGTTACTTGTGTCAGCGATCTAGGCCCCCGCCGGAACACCCCACACCGGCACGCCTGTTGCCGACGACTCGCGTCTCCCGCCTGCGCACGCCCCCGATGGAAGGCGAACCACCGTGTCCCCCCACACGACTCCCTCCCCGCAGCTTTTAGACGTCGCCAGCCCCGACCTGGCGCACTGGCTGGAACTTCCTGCGCACCGCTCCGGCGTCCGGGTCGCCCGCCATGTCATGGGCGCGCAACTGGCCAAGTGGGGCCTGCCCGAGAGCGTGCGTGACGACGCGGTGCTCCTGGTCTCGGAGTTGGCCACCAACGGTGTGTGTCACACCCCCAGCTCACGGCTCCTGTGCGGGGTCGGCATCGTCGACGACCGCTGTCTGCGCATCGAGGTGCACGACCACGACTACTCCGGCCGCGGCCTCTCCCGCTGCGAGCCGTGTGTCGACGACGAGAGCGGGCGCGGGCTGTTCATCGTGCAGGCGCTCGCGGACACCTGGGGGGTCGACCGATCGGCGCTCACGGGTGGCAAGGCCGTGTGGGCCATGCTGCCGACCGGGCGCTGATCCCGGACGATGCGGGCGGCGAGGACGCCCGCGGCCTGTTCAGGTGGTCGCGGGCGTCAACTCGGCCAGCAGCAGCGTGCGGTCGTCGGCTCCGGGCACCGCGCCGGGGGAGCGGAGCAGCCGCTCGCACAGCGTGGGGAACGCGTCGGGGCCGCCGGACGGCGCGGGTTCGGCGGCGGCCGTGTCGAGGGCCGCGGCCAGCCGGGCGATCTCCTGGTCGATGTCGGCGTGCCGGGACTCCACCAGTCCGTCGCTGTAGAGCAGGAGCAGGGACGGCTCGGAGACGGTCAGCACCGTGGACTCGTAGTTGCCGGTGCCGAGTCCCAGCGGCAGTCCCGCGCTGGCGAGGACGACGGGTGCGCCCGGTCCCCCGGGGCCGCGCAGCACGGGGGGAGGGTGCCCGGCGCCGACCAGCGTGCAGGTGTGCGACGCCGCGTCCCACTCGGCGTAGATGCAGGTCGCGAAGGACGCGCCCGGGGTGTCGTAGGCCAACTCGTCGAGGCGGCGCATGAGTTCGGCCGGTTCCATGTCGAGCCGGGCCAAGGTGCGTACGGCCGTGCGTAGCTGGATCATGGCGACGGCGGAGTCGGGGCCGTGTCCCATCGCGTCGCCGACGACCAGGCCGACCCGGCCGCCGGGGCGTGGCAGTACGTCGAACCAGTCGCCGCCGATGATGTTGCCCTGGCCGGCGGGGAGATAGCCGTGGGCGATACGGCAGCCGGGGAACTGCCGGGCCGGGTCCGGGAGCAGGCTGTTGCGGATGGCGAGGGCGGTGCGGCGCTCGCGTTCGTAGCGACGCGCGTTGTCCAGGGCCACCCCGGACCGGTCCGCCAGCGACTCCACGGCCACGGCCTCCCCGGGCAGGAACGGTTCCCGCTCCGGGCCGCGGGTGCAGGCGATGAAACCGATGACGGCACCGCGCAGTTGGATCGGCACCACGAGGAAGGACGCCGTCCGCAGCAGATCGTCTATGCGCTGCGCGTCCCCGCCCGCGGAGGCCAGCAGGCGCTGCGAGGTGTGGGTGTCCACCCCGTCGAGCACCTGTGTGTGCCCGGTGGCGAGGGCGCGCGCGTACGGCGTCTCGCGCGGGAAGACGATCACCTCACCGACCGGCAGCACACCGTCCCAGGTCTCCTGCGCCTCCGCACCCACCCGCACCGCCAGCCGGCGCGCCTCGATCTGGGCCGGATCGACGGAGGGAGTGGCGTTCTCCTCCAGCACCCACCGCTCCAGCAGATACACCGATGCCGCGTCGCAGAACCCCGGTGTCAGTGCGTGCACGACATGGGTACCGGTCAGCCGCAGATCGAGCTCCGAGCCGATCACGTCCGCGGCGGGGGCGAAGACCTGCCTGCGGCGTGGGGGCCCGGCAGGGAGTGCGTCACCGTAGTGACTGCGCGGTTCGTTCCGCAGGGTCGTGCCTTTCCGGGTGGGGACCGGCCGCGTGGCGTGGGGCATGCGGTCTGCCGTGCGTTCGACAGCAATCATATGATGACTCGTCAAGGATCATCGGGTGAAGAGGAGTTGCAGTGCCAGGTAGTGGAGGTCTGCCGCAGGGGATCGATCCGGACAAGGCGAGCGTCGCCCGAATGTACGACGCGATGCTGGGCGGCGAGCACAATTTCGCCATAGACCGCGAGGCCTTGGCGGCGTTCACGGCGATCGACCCCCAGGTGCGCACCCTGGCCCGGGCCAACCGCGACTTCCTCGGCCGGGCCGTGCGCCTCCTGGTCGCCTCCGGGGTACGGCAGTTCATCGACCTCGGCTCCGGCATCCCCACCCAGGGCAACGTCCACGAGGTCGCGCAGGCGGCCGGCCCCGGCGCCCGCGTGGTCTACGTCGACAACGATCCGGTGGCCGTCGCGCACAGCGCCTCTCTCCTCGCCGACAATCCGGACGCGGACATCGTCGACGCCGACATCCGGCGGCCGGCCGAGGTCCTGTCCGCCCCGCAGGTAAGGAAGTTGATCGACTTCGAGCAGCCGGTCGCCGTCCTGATGATCACGATCCTGCACTTCATCACGCCCGCGGAGGACCCGGCCGGCATCGTCGCCGCGTTCCGCGACGCGCTGCCCGACGGCAGCTGGCTGGCGCTGAGCCACGCGACGAACCAGGACCGCCCGGACACCGCCGCGGCCGTCGGCCAGTTGTACCGCTCCAAGGCCACCTCGCCCGTCACCGCCCGCTCCCACGACGAGATCCTCGGCCTGTTCGACGGCTTCGACCTCGTCGAACCCGGTCTGACCTATGTCCCCCTGTGGCGCCCGGACGCCGAGGACGAGATTCCGGAGAACCCGTCGGAGTACTGGGTCTACGCGGGCGTCGGCCGCAAGGGCGCGTGAGCTGTCGGGTCGGGCTGCGCATCGAAAGACAGGCGCCCGCCCCGGATTTGACCGAACGAGGGGGAGTGAGGCGTGCGAACCGGGGCAGGGGGCTGTTGTCGGTAGTTCGTTCGAACGAATGGGGTGGGCGTTATGGGAGCCGTGACGGCAGCGAAGGCACCGGCCACGGCAGGGCGGCGGGTGGCGGCCGAGGAGTCGCTCCCGTTGATCGCGGAGCCGTCGAAGGTGAGCCCGAAGGACGCGCGTGAACTGTCGCGCCAGTTCTTCGACCGGCTGACCTCGCTGGAGGAGGGCACCCACGAGTTCCAGTACGTGCGCAACACCCTGATCGAGATGAACCTCTCCCTCGTGCGCTATGCGGCGGCCCGCTTCCGCAGCCGCAGCAACAACGAGATGGAGGACATCGTCCAGGTGGGCACGATCGGACTCATCAAGGCGATCGACCGCTTCGAACTCACCCGGCAGGTCGAGTTCACCTCGTTCGCCGTCCCCTACATCGTCGGCGAGATCAAGCGCTTCTTCCGCGACACCAGCTGGGCCGTCCATGTGCCGCGCCGGCTGCAGGAGGCCCGCGTCGAGCTCGCCAAGGCGACCGAGGAACTCCGCTCCCGCCTGGGCCGTACGCCCACCACCCGGGAACTGTCCGAGCTGATGTGCCTCACCGAGGAGGAGGTCATCGAGGCCCGCAAGGCGTCCAACGGCTACACATCCTCCTCGCTCGACGCCGCGCTCAGCTCCGACGCCGGCGCCGAGGGCGAGACCGTGCTCGCCGACGTCATCGGCGCGGACGACCCGGGTCTCGAACTGGTCGACGACCTCAACTCCCTGGCCCCCCTGATCGCCCAACTCGACGAGCGGGAGCGGAAGATCATCCACATGCGCTACGTCGAGGAGCGCACTCAGGCCGAGATCGGCGAGGAACTCGGCATCTCCCAGATGCACGTGTCCCGCCTCATCAGCCGTATGCTCCGGCGTCTGCGCGCGGGGCTGCTCGATCCCGCGGTCGCCTGACGGGCCCATCCTGCCCAACAATCCGGTCTGTTGGGGGAAATCACCCTCCCGGGGCGTCCGTTCCGCGGGACTCTCGTACTGTGACCGGTCCGGCACCCAGGGTGCCGGACCGGCCGTGACAGGGTTGCCGGAAGGGGGAGTTGTGGCGTGGCGGAGTGAGGAGTTCGGGGAATCCCACGAGGGCATCGTGGGGGCGACCCTCGCCGACGGCAGTGAGCCCAAACCCGTGTATCTGGACGTCGGCAGCGGCACCAACGGATTCCAGACGCGTGAGTGGTGGGCGTACAACGGCTGGCTGGGCCGCCCCAAGGCGGCGGCCTGGCGGGCCTCCTGCGCGTGCGGCTGGCGCGGCGAGAGCCGTCCCATCGACTGGGACCAGGTGGAGGACCACGACCTGGACGACCTGGACACGTCCGACGCGTACGAGGACTGGTGGGAGCACATCAGCGCGGTCGAACGCCGTACGGTCCCGCTGCCCGAGGAACTCTCCGACCTGATGGAGCAGTTGGAGGAGCGGCTCGACGCCCTTGCGGAGACGGCGCCGGTGGCCGCGCTGAAGGCGGTGGCCATGCTGGAGCGCATGGCGGCCCGGGCCGGCAGGGAGGCCGCGTACGGGGTGCGGGCCGACGACGTGTCGGGCGAGGCGCTCGGCAAGGCACTGGGACTCAGCGTGAACAGGGCGCGGTCCCGGCTCGACCGCTACCTTCGGCCCTACTGAGCGGACGGCCTGGACGCCGGACGCCCGCTGGATCGTGCCAGACTGGACGTACTGTCCGCTCCTGCTCCGTCGTTCCCGCACCGCACCGAGGTTGTCCGTGACCAAGCCTCCGGCCCGGGTCCCCCAGCGAAGCAACGCGCGCCCCAACCGGGAACGCATCCTGGCCACGGCCCGCCGGGAACTCGGCCGGAACCCGGACATCACCCTGGATGAACTCGCCCGCGCCTCCGGCGTGGTGCGGCGCACTCTGTTCGGACACTTCCCCGGCCGGGAGGCCCTGGCCGAGGAGGCCGCGGAGGCGCTGAAGGGCGCAATCTCGGCATGAACCCGATGGCGGTGACCGGCATGGTGCTCGGCACCGTGGCCGTCTTCCTGCTCACCCAGGTCGACAAGGCCTTCACCTACGGCGACTTCCTGCCCACGATGATGCTGCTCGGCTTCGCCATCGGGCTGAGCGTCTCCCCGGCCACGGACACGATCATGGGCTCCTTCCCGGAGAACGAGCTCGGCGTCGGCGGCGGCGCCGACGACACCGCGCTGGAACTCGGCGGCTCCCTCGGCATCGCCATCCTCGGCTCGCTGCTGGGCACCACCTACAAGGACAAGCTGACCGACCTGGCCGGCGGCCACCTCCCCGCCGCCGCGCTGGACACCGCCAAGGACTCGGCCGGCGGCGGTCCGGCGGTCGCCCAGGAGATCGCGAAGACGCCGTCCGCCGGACCGCAGCAGGCACAGGCCCTGGTCGACGCCGTGCACGAGGCCTTCCCCCACGGTGTCGCGCAGACCAGCCTGGTCGGCGGCACCATCATGGCCGCCGGCACACTGATCGTCCTCGCGGTCCTGCCCGGGCGCCGCGCTGCCGGCGAGCCGGAGCCCGAGGAGACGGAGACCAGCCGCGGCCAGGAGCACGCCGACTTCGTCTGAACCCCGGTGCGAGGCGGGCCCCTTCGTGCAGCCGGGGGCCCGCATGATCGCGCTCGGTGCCACGGGTACGGCGCGGAGACGGCGCACGCGCGGGACGAAGGGACGGGGCACACTCCGGTCCGCCAGGTCATCGTGCATAAACTGGCACAGTTCAGCCTCGGCGCCCGCTCCCTCGTCCGCTCGGAGAACACCGTCCCCGCCTTGAGCGGCGACGGGATCGCCGACGGTTGAAGCTCATTTCACGAAATCGACGGTCCTGCCTGTGCACGCTCCGGACACCACCGCCATCACCCCCGAACCGGCCGACACGGCGCCGCTTCGCACCCGACGCTGGCTGCGCCCGGTGGTGATCACGGTTCTGCTCGCGCTGTTCACCACCGAACTGGTGCTGGGCTGGCCGTCGCTCGCCGCCGCGCTGTCACAACTGCGCGCACCCCGGCTGAACTGGTTCGCCGTCGCGCTCGTCGCCGAAGTCGGCGCCATGGGCTGCTACGCGCGCATGCAGCGCCGGCTGCTGCGCTCGGCCGGGGTGATCGTGCCGATCCAGAAGCACGTCGCCCTGGCCTACGCCGCCCACTCGCTCAGCGTCACACTGCCCGGCGGACCGGCCTTCTCCACCCACTTCAACTACCAGCAGATGCGGCGCTTCGGAGCCACACCAGCCGTGGCCTCCTGGTGCATCGCGCTGTCCGGCATACTCTCCGCGGCGGCCCTGGCCGTCGTCACCGCGATCTCCGCGATCGCCTCCGACGGCAGTCTGCAGTGGCACAGCCTCGTCACCCTCGGCCTGGCGGTCCTGCTGCTCACCGTCGGCATCCGGCGCATCACCCGGCATCCGGAGAAGGTCGAACCGGCCACCCGGGCCGCGCTCGCCAAGGTCAACAAGCTGCGGCACCTTCCCGAGACCCAGGGCCTTGACCGGATCCGCGGCTTCGTCGAGCAACTCCGCACCGCCCGGCTGCAACCCCGGCACGCCGTCGCCGCCGCTGTCTTCGCCGTGCTCAACTGGCTGCTCGACGCGGGCTGTCTGTGGCTGTGCTTCCACGCCATAAGCGACACCCGGATCAGCAACCCCCAACTACTGCTGGCCTTCTGTGCGGGCATGGCCGCCGGCACCCTAACGATCATCCCGGGCGGACTCGGAATCATCGACAGCGCGCTCGTCCTCGGGCTGGTCACGGGTGGTGTGGCGACCAGCACCGCCATCGCCACTGTCGTGCTCTACCGGATCATCAGCTTCGGGTTCATCATCGGCGTCGGCTGGATCACGTGGCTGGTCATCCGCCGCCACAACCGCCGTGAGCCGGTTGCCCCGGTTGTCCAGGGGCTGCCCGGCCAATGACACCGGGCCGGTGGACGCCGACGGTGCCCAGGAGGACAGGGGTCCCCTGGGCGCCGTCGCCGGTACGTCGGCGGGCCGTCAGCTGAGGGTGAAGTCGTCAGCGGTGACGTTGGACTGGCCGTACCAGCCGTGGACGAAGACGGTGACCGTGCCGCTGCTGCCGGTGGTGAAGGTGAGCGACAGCTGGTTCCAGCTGGTGTTGTTCGACCAGGTGCTCGCCGAGGCACCGCCGCTCACCCCGAGGTAGGCGTACGGTCCCTGCACCCAGGCGGTGAGTGTGTAGCTCTTGTTGGGGGACAGGGTGACGCTCTGGTCGCATTCGCCGGTGCCGCTCGCACTGGGCGTCACCTGAAGGCTGTGGCTGCCGCTGTGTACGGGACTGGACACCACCGTGCTGCCGCCCGTGCAGGTCCACGGGATCAGACTGCCGGTCTCGAAGCCCGCGTTGGTCAGCGAGCCCCCACCGCCGCCTCCGCCACCACTGGTGGTGACGGTGAGCGTGTACGTGGCGCTGTGGCTGCCGGTCGCGGCGGTGCCGGTGACGGTGATCGAGTAGCTGCCCGCGGCCACGGACGAGCCGACCGTCGCCGTCAGTGTCGAACTGCCCCCGGATGTTACGGAGTTGGGGCTGAACGAGACGCTGACGCCGGAGGGTGCACCGGAGGCGGCGAGGCTGACGGACTCGGCGCTGCCGGAGGTGACGGCGGTGGAGACGGTAGAGGTCGCCGAACCGCCCTGGGCCACCGAGGCCGAGCCCGGCGACAGGGACACCGAGAAGTCGCTGGTGGTGCCTCCGCCTCCACCGCCGCCCGAGCCCGTGTAGGGCACGAACGCGTCGGTGAACGCGAGGCTGTTCTGGCTGATCTGACTGCACGTGGGCAGGGAGTTGGCGCTGCCGCTGCACGCCTGGTCCCGGGTGATCGCCCAGAACGCCAGCCGGCCGACGCTGTTCTGCGCGGCGAAGCTCTCCACCGTCTGGGCATCCGCCAGGGTGAAGGTGGAACCGTCGTCGTTCTTGCCGATCATCGGCGTGATGCCGAGGTTGGCGTAGGTGTAGCCGGAGTCGACGGACTGCATCTGCGCCAGCGTGGCCTTGGCCGCGGAGACGGCGGCCTGCCCCATCTCGGTGCCGGTGCCCGCGTAGTAGTCCATGGCCATGATGTTGAGCACGTCGATCTTGATGCCCGCGCTCTTGGCGGCCTTGACGATGTTGACGCCGTCGCCGGTGAGCCCGCTCGTCAGCACCGGCAGGGTCATGGAGAACTTCAGGTTCGGGTTGGCCGCCTTGAGGTCCTTCATCGCCTGCATCTGGCGGGCCACCGCGGCGGTGTCCGCGATGGCGGCGCCCTCGATGTCGAAGTCGAGCTGGGTGACGCCGTAGTCGTTGATGACGGCCTGGTATCCGGCGTCGATGCTGCTCTGCGTCGAGCACGTCCAGGCCAGCGGCTCGCCGCTGGCCCCGCCGGAGGAGATGATGACCGACGCGCCCTCGGACTTGGCCTTGGCGATCAGGGGGTCGGTGAAGGAGTCGTTGCCGATGGGCAGTGTGTCGCCCCAGATCTGGTTGCAGCCGACGCCGAGGACGAAGGCCGCTGTGTACGCCTTGAGCTGGTGTCCGGTGATGGCGGTGTCGAGCAGTCCTTCCTGACTGTTCGACATGTCGACGTAGGGGGCCACGGAGTAGACGCTGCTTCCCGCGGCGCTGCTCGCGGGGGCCAGGGCGACGGTGACGCCGGTGACCGAGAGCGCGAGGGTGCACACGGAAGCCGCGAGTCTTGCCAGGCGCATGACAGATCCCCTTTCGGGGGTGCCTATAAGGGGGGTGGTGGGGGGTGGCGTGTGAGGCTTTGGTATATACCAAAGCGCCCGCGCGGCTCTCCGTCAAGAGGACTAGACCAACTCGATACCGTCGGGTCGGTCCGCCTCAACTCCCCACGGGTGTCGGCGTCATGAGGTGCCGACACCCGCGTTCTCGCGGCCGATCCCGGCTCGGGCCGGATCCGCCGCGCGTGCGACCAGGTCCAGCGCGATGTCCGTGATCATGTCTGGCCGCCGACCATCGCCCCGCCCCGCCTCGACCAGGATGCCGCGCGTGTCGAGGCCGCAGCGGGCGGCGGCCGTCTCCGCGTGGCGCAGGAAGCTGGAGTACACGCCCGCGTACCCGAGGCTGAGGGTCTCGCGGTCCACCCGCACCTCGCGGTCCTGCAGCGGTCGTACGGGATCGTCGGCCGCGTCCATGAGTGGGAACAGGTCGCAGCCGTGCTTCCGGCCCATCAGGTCGGCGACCGCCACGAACGCCCCCAGCGGGCAGTTGCCCGCTCCCGCGCCCTGGCCCGCGAGGGAGGCGTCGACGCGTATCGCACCGCCCTCGACCGCGACGACCGTGTTGGCCACGCCGAGCGCGAGGTCGTGGTGGGTGTGGATGCCCGACTCGGTTTCCGGGGCCAGGACTTCGCGGTACGCGCGGAAGCGGTCACGGACCCCGTACATCGGCAACCTGCCGCCGGAGTCGGTGACATGCACGCAGTGGGCGCCGTAGGACTCCATCGGCTTGGCCTGGCGGGCGAGTTCGGCGGGCTCGGTCATGTGGGACATCATCAGGAAACCGGCCACATCCACGCCCAACTCCCTTGCTGCCACGAAGTGTTGGGCGGAGATGTCGGCCTCGGTGCAGTGTGTGGCGACCCGTGCCGAGCGGACGCCCAGCGCATGGGCCCGCTTGAGGTCGTGGACGGTTCCGATGCCGGGCAGCAGCAGGAGGCGGCCTCGGGGGTGAGCTGCATCGCGGCCCCGGTGTTCGCCGGTGACGCCGCGCTCGCCGCCTTCTCGGTCGCCGTACCGCGCGCCCGCTTCCGGCCCGCCCAACTCGCCCCGGCGGTACGGACGGCGGCGCTGGGGTTGTCCAGGGTGCTGAGGGGCGGAGGTACCCCGCGGGCTCCACTGTCCTAGCGGCAAACCCGACCGTACACTGACAAGTCACGGTAACGGGGGCGTTGTTGAGCGGGGGGAGAACCATGTCCGGTGACCAGTACGGCGGTTATCAGGGGTATCAGGGAAACCAGGGGTATCAAGGGTTTGCCGTCCCACCCATGCCCACGTCACCGCCACCCGCTCCGCCGGACCGACTCAGATCCGTCGCGGTCGGCCTCCTCAACCTCAGTGGCCTCGGCCTCGGTTACGCGCTGACGCGCCGCTGGCTGCTGATGGCAGTGTGCTGGGTCGCGACCGTCGTCCTGCTGCTGGTGGCCCTGCCCGCCGACCCGGACGGCGTCTCGGGCCCGCTCCTCGTGCTGTACGTCGTGTTCCTCGGATTCGCCGCCGTCCACGGCGCGTTGGTGGGTCTGCGCACCCGGCTGGCGTGGCCCGCGCCCACACCCCTCGCGATCCTGCTGGGCCTGGTGCTGCTCGCCGTACCCGCCGGGGGAGTGGTGCTGTACGACAACGCCCGTGACGAGGCGACCCAGCAGATGCTCCTCGACCGGCTGGAGAAGGCCGACCAACTCGTGGCGGACAGCGGAAGGTTGTCGTTCTCCGCGGCCGAGCCCCACTACCGCCAGGCGCTGGGGGTGTACGACGACCTCACCACCGCGCACTCCGGATCGCGGGCCGCCGCCAAGGTGCCCGACCGGCTGAAGACGTTCTACACGACGGTCGCCGGGGCCTACTCGCAGAAGAACTACTGTGACGCGATACCCCAGTTGAAGTATCTGCGGACCGTCCCGGGCACCATCGGCAAGAAGCAGCTGGGGACGCTGACCACCTGGCCCGACGACCGGCTGGCCACCTCTCTCTACGAATGCGCCTCCGCCTCGCTGGCCACGCAGGGCGCCGACTGGCCGACGAACTTCGGGGATCTGCTGGCCACGTTCCCACAGTCGTCCCAGGCAGGCGAGGTCGAACCGGCCGTCAAGTCGGCCGTCACCAAGGCGGCGCAGGGCGTGAGCGGCAGTCAACCGTGCGCGGCCGTCGAGCAGTTGAACAGTCTCTCCTCCCAGATCGGGAGCCTGCAGGGCGGACAGGCGGGCGTGGCCGACGCGCTCGGCGCGGACGCCACGCGGGCCGGCAGCCAGGCCGACGCCGGGGCCTACCAGTGCGGTGTCTCGCAGTACAAGTCCGGTGACTTCGACTCGGCGCTCACCACGATGAACGACTTCGTGAAGAACAACACGCACGACAAGAACCGGGCCCGCGCCAAGAAGATCGCCATCGCCGCCGAGGTGGCCCAGACCATCCCCGCCGCGGGCAAGAAGCTGCCGACCACCGCGTCCGGCGGCAGCATCTCCGTCACGGTGAAGAACGACAGCCCGGACGACATCACCGTCCTCTACACCGGGCCGGTCACCGGCAGCTTCACGCTCAAGGCCTGCGGCAGCTGCACGACGTACTCCCTGACCACCACCCTGCTGTCCGGGTTCAAGCCGTGCAGCGGTGGCAAGAACTACCCGCAGAAGACGATCAGTCTGCCGACCGGCACCACGTACTTCGTGCACCGTCCGGACAGTTCGACCGCGAGCCCGGCCTCGGACACGGCCAAGCTCAGGTCGGGCTACATCTACACGGAGTGCGCCTACGCCACCGGGTCCTTCGGCACCGGCTGACGCACGAGGACACGCTCACAGCAGCGCCGGTGCGTGGAAGGTGCCGAGGCCGGTGGTCAGGTCGCGGTCCAGCCAGTAGCGGCGCGGCTCGGCGAGCATGACGGAGACGCTGACGCCGAGCAGGCCGGGGATCCTGGCCAGCTCGGCGTCGACGAAGAGCGCCAGGGCGGAGCGGTCGGTCACCAGCCCCGTGGCGAGCACCGACATGTCGCTGGCGACATGCGCGGCGAGCCGGGTCTGCGGGAGCTGGTCGATGCGGTGCATGACCTCGGGGGTCGCACCCGGCGCCACGCGCAGGCGCAGGATGAACGCAGTCCGGAAGCCGAGCCACTCCGACACGATCTCCAGGCGCGGCTTGACCCATCCCTCGTCCAGGACCCGGCGGACGACGCGATGCGCGGTGGAGGTGGCCAGACCGGTGGCCCGCGAGACGCTCGCGGCGGACGCGCGGCTGTCCCGGAGCAGCTCGGTGACGACGCCGCGTTCCGCCTCGCTCAGCGGCTTCGCCGGGGGCGTGGCGGTCGCGGTGCCCTCGGGGCGGGCGCCGGCGAGCTTCAGCAGCTCGGCGCGCTCGGTGTCCGTGAGGAACTGCGGGTCCCAGGTCCGGCCCCGGCGCAGGGTGCTGAGCGCGGGCAGGGCGTTGACGCGGCGGACACCGGGCACCGAGAACATCCGGTCGATCGCCTCGCTGGTCGCAGCCTCCGACGGGGCGTGCACGACGACGTAGAGCGGGTAGTCGCCCGAGATCTGCGCCAGCAGCTGGAGATGCGGCAGGCCGCGGAGCCGGTGGAGAACGGCCAGTGGGCTCTCGCCGGTGATGTCCAGGAAGACGTGGACCGGCATCGCCGTGGAGTGGATGCCCCAGTCGGCCTGCCCGATCACGCGCACCATGCGGGCCTCGTGCAGGCGGTCGTGGCGGCGTTTGAGCGTGCTGGCGTCGGCGGCCAGGATCTCGCCGATGTCGTCCCAGGTGGCCCGGGGCGCCAGGTGCAGCGCGCCGATGAGGCGCCGGTCGAGCTCGTCGAGGAGAGGGCGGGTCATGGGTCTCACTCTAGATGCCGTTTAATCCCGCCGTTACATCCAGGGGATGGAGAATCTCTCATTGTGGTGCCATCGTTCGCAGGAACATCCCCCCCATTGTGTGAAGAGGTACCGATGAGTGTCACCTCGGCCCAGCCTCAGCCGCAGTCCACCGAGCCTCGGTCGAGGGCCCTGCGCACCGCGTTCCGGGGCCTGGCGGCGATCGAGAAGATCGGGAACAGGCTCCCCAACCCCTTCTGGCTGTTCTGGATCCTCGCGGGCGTCGTCGCCGTCCTCAGCGCCGTACTCGCGGCGACCGGTCTGAGCGCCGTGCACCCCGGCACGCACGAGACCATCAAGGTGCAGAACCTGCTCAGCAAGGACGGCCTCACCACGGCCGTCGAGGGAGCCGTCGACAACTACGCGGCCTTCCCGCCGCTGGCCACCATCCTCACCGTGATGTTCGGCATCGCCGTCGCCGAGAGGAGCGGACTCTTCTCCGCCCTGCTGCGCCGCATGGTCGCCCGCGTGCCGGGCCGGTACCTCACCTTCGCCCTGTCGATGACGGCCATGGTCGGCCATGTCGCGGGCGACGCCGCCTATGTCACCCTCATCCCGCTCGGCGCCCTGGTCTTCCGCGCGGCCGGCCGCAGCCCGGTCCTCGGCTGTGTCGTCGCCTACGTCTCGATCGCCGCCGGATACGACGCCTCCCCGTCGCTGACCACCACCGACGTCCTGCTGTCCGGGATCTCCACGGCCGCCGCCCACACCATCGACGCGCACTACGTCGTCACCCCGGTCGCCAACTACTTCTTCGGCCTCGGCTCGTCCGTCCTGGTAGCCCTGGCGATCACCCTCGTCGTCGACAAGGTTCTCGCACGCCGTACGGACCTGGAGACCGACGAGCCGGTGGCCGCCCCCAACGCGGAGGAACTGGCGGAGATCGAGGTCACCGAGCGGCAGCAACGCGCCCTGCGCACCACCGGGTTGGTAGCCGTCGGTTTCCTCGTGTTCCTCGCGGCGGCCATGATCCCCGCCTCCTCCCCCCTGCGCGGCGAGGGCGGCGGCATCGTCGACTCCCCGCTCATCGGCGGGATGGCGCTCGTCCTGGGTGTGTTCTTCGCCGTGCTAGGCACCGTCTACGGCCGGCTGGCCGACACCTTCACCGCGGCCCGCGACAGCATCGGCGCGATGGTGGACGGCACCCGTTCCATGGCGCCGATCCTCGTCCTGTTCTTCGCGATCGCCCAGTTCCTCGCCTACTTCAAGTGGACGAACATCGGCAACATCCTCGCCATCAAGGGCGCCGAGACCCTGCGCGACCTTCACCTCCACGGCTGGACGGTGCTCGTCGGCATCGCCGTACTGATCACCTTCATGAACCTCGTCGTCACCAGCGGCTCCGCACTGTGGGCGCTCGCTGCGCCGGTCCTCGTCCCCATGCTGATGCTCGTCGGCATCGAGCCCGAGACCACCCAGGCCGTCTACCGCGTCGCCGACTCGGTCACCAACTGCGTGACCCCGATGAGCCCCTACTTCGTCATGGCCCTGGGCTTCATCCAGCAGTACCGCAAGTCGGCGGGCATCGGCACCCTGGCCTCCTTCACGATCCCTGTCGCCGCCGTCGTCTGGGTCGTCTGGGTCGCGTTCTTCGTGGCCTGGTACCTGCTGGGCATCCCGCTCGGCATCGGCTGAACCCCGACTGAGCAACGTCACCCGCCGGTCCGGAACAGAAAGCAGATCATGACCGCCTCACACGCACCCGCCGCCACCCTCACCACCCGCGCCCAGGACGCCTGGTCGCGGATCGTCGACGACATCCTGACCCTCGTCCGTCACGAGACCGGCAGTTACGACCTTCCCGCCCTCGCGACCGGCCTGGACCTGCTGCGCGAACTGACCGTGGAGCGGCTCGGCCGCCCCGACCGGGAACAGCGGCACCCGGGCGGCGAATGCGGCGACACCCTCACCCTGACCTACGGCGGCACCGGCGCCGGGCATGTCGCGCTCGTCGGGCACTACGACACCGTGTGGCCGACCGGGACTCTCGCCGGATGGCAGCAGCCGGGGCCGTCCGAGGACGGGCGGGAGCGGCTGAGCGGTCCCGGCATCTTCGACATGAAGACCGGTCTGGCGCAAGGGATTTGGGCCCTGAAGCTGGCCCGTGAGACGGGCGTGCCGCTGCCCACTGTCAGCTTCCTCTTCAACGGCGACGAGGAGATCGGTTCGCTGTCCTCACGGCCGGTGATCGAGGAGCTCGCCCGGAAGGTGGACGCGACGCTGGTCCTGGAGCCGAGTGCGCACGGCGCGGTGAAGACCGCCCGGAAGGGCACCGGGATCTTCCAGGTCACGGCCAGCGGTGTCGAGTCCCATGCGGGGCTCGCACCGCAGGACGGGGCGAGCGCGATCACCGCGCTGTCCGAGTTCGTGGTGGCCGCCGCGGCCGTGGCCGCTCCGGAGAAGGGCACCACCATCAACACCGGTCTCATCAAGGGCGGTTCGGCCATCAACGTCGTCGCAGGGCAGGCGACCGCGGGCGTCGACATCCGGGTCAGCAGCGCGGCCGAACAGGACCGGGTCGACGCCGAGTTGGACGCCATCGAGGTCAGCGACCCGCGCGTCCGCATCGAGATCGACCACGCCTGGAACCGCCCGCCGATGACCCTCAACACGGCCTCCGTCCCGCTGCTCGGCCTCGCCCGCGAGGTCGCCCGCGAGCAGGGCCGCGCACCCCTGCGCGACACCGCCGTCGGCGGCGCCAGCGACGCCAACTTCGTCGCCGCGCTCGGCCTGCCGGTGCTGTGCGGGATGGGCGCGGTCGGCGACGGGGCGCATGCGCAGGGGGAGTTCATCCATCCCGACACGGTGCCCGGGCAGACCGCGCTGGTCGCGGGGTTGTTGGGGCGGTTGGCGGAACCACTGCGGAGTTGACCGCAATCGGCCCACCCAGGGTGGGGCGTGTCACGGGACCGACCCCCGGCCGGGGACAATCGGTGTCATGACGGACGACAGCGACGACCCCCAGAGCCGCCTGGCCAGGATCGAGCGGCTGCTGGAGGACAGCAGGCGCGATGTGGTGCCCGCGTGGCAGCGGGTGACGCACGGGGAGACGCGGCTTGCCGTGTCGGCCGTGATCCTGGTGGCGGTCGCCGTGCAGCTGATGCTGCCGCACCGGCTCGCCTTCCAGCCGTACTGGCTGCTGCCGGTACTGGAACTCGTCCTGATGATCGGTCTGTTCGTCGCCAATCCCCGGCGGATCGAGCCCGGCACGCGGTGGCTGCGCTGGCCGAGCCTGGTGCTGACGGGAATGATCAGCCTGGCCAACAGCTGGGCGGCGGTCCGGCTGGTGGTCGGCCTGGTCAGGGGCACCGAGGGCCTGGACGCCGGACCGCTGCTGCTGACCGGCGGGGGCATCTGGCTGACGAACGTCATCGTGTTCGCGCTGTGGTACTGGGAGTGGGATCGCGGCGGACCGATGGCGCGGGTCATGGGCAACCACCAGTACGCCGACTTCCTCTTCGTCCAGATGCAGAGCCCGGAGACCGCGCCACCGGACTGGGAACCGGCGTTCCTGGACTACGTGTACCTGTCCTTCACCAACTCCACCGCCTTCAGCCCGACCGACGTGATGCCGCTCTCGCGCTGGGCCAAGATGCTGATGATGGGTCAGTCCTCGGTCTCCGTGTCGATCGTCGTCCTGGTGGTCGCGCGGGCGGTCAACATCCTTCGCTAGCAACGGACTCCGGACGGCGGACAGCGACGCCGGGTACGCCCTTCCCAAGGCCTGCTCGACGTCGCTGCCCATTTCCTGCTGATCCCGCCGGATCAGCAGGCGCCCTCGTCCTGCCAGGGGCCCCACTGGGAGGCACCGGGCACCTCGTTCTGGGTCCACCACTTGGCGACCCAGTTGTGGTTGCCGTACGACACCTCGTTGCCCTGTGTGTAGACGGCCGTGGAACTCCACGCCGTCTTGCAGGTGCCGGGAGTCGGCGTGGGAGTCGGAGTCGAGGTCGGCGGGGTCACACCCGCGAACTGCACCGAGTACTTGGCGAAGTCCCACGCGTTCTGCGCCACGCTGGAGCAGGTCCCGGACGTCGTACCGCCGTTGTCGACCGGGCTGCACTGACGGTCGCGGTTGAGCGACCAGAACGTGAAGCGGTCCATGTTGTGGCTGGTGGCGTAGTTCAGGACCGTCTGGAAGTCGGCCTGGGTGAAGTACTCACCGGTGTCGCTGCGCCCGTTCATGCCCGAGAAGCCCTCGTGGGCGTACGCGGTCGCCTGGTCCCAGCCGAACGTGGACTGCAGGATGGAGTTGAAGTTGGTGAGCGCGCTGGTCTGGGAGGCTGCGCCGTTGAAGCCTCCGTCGAACGGCATGATGGAGAAGTTGTTCGGGGTGAACCCCTGCGACTTGGCCTCCAGCAGCATCTGCTTGCCGAACCAGCCGGTGCCGTCCGCCGTACCGGCCGTGGTGACCGAGACGTACAGGCCCGAGTTGTTCTGCTGGAGGATCTTGGCCGCGCCGATCTCGTTGTGGATGGCCGCGGTGTTCTCGTACTCCGGCTCCTCCAGGTCGAAGTCGATCGCGTGCAGACCGTACTTGGTGATGACCTGCTGGTAGGCCGCGGCCGTCGAGGCCGGGTCGGAGCAGACCTGGCCGAGCTTGGTGCCGCCGTAGCCGCCGATGGAGACGGAGACGTCGCCGCCCTTGGCGCGGATCGTGTTGATGACCGACTGGACGGCGGTGTCCGAGGAGACCGGTGAGGTGCCTCCCCAGGTGGGGGTGCAGCCGCCGCCGTTGGGGGCGAGGACGAAGGCGAGCTGGAAGGCCTTGAGGCCGGTGGCGTCCATGATGGTGCCGGCGTCGGGCGGGTTGTTGTCCGTCGGCATCAGGTAGGGGGCCGCGGCGTACCAGCGGTTGCTCAGCGCGGTGGCCGCGTTGGTCGCGCCCTCGGCGTTGGTCGCGATGAGAGCGGTCGTGCCCGCGGCGGCGAGCGTCACGGCGGCTGCCGCGCCGAGACATGCGCGAAGACGTGTCACGTTGTGCCTCCGGTGGGAGTGGGGGAGGCGCCCAGCTTCTGGCGATGTCGCGGCCACGTCAATGGATTGGACTGGACCAAATTGCCCTTTGGACTAGACCATACGATTTCTTTACCGTTGGCCCGGTCGAGGGCCTCGCGCGACACCTTTGCGACTAGTGTCCCGGCTCACATGGCGTTAAAGGGGTGACGCCGACACCATGGTGCACGTCACCGGCAGGCTGAAGGGATCCGGAATGTTCCGCAAGGTGCTGGTCGCCAACCGTGGAGAGATCGCGATCAGGGCGTTCCGCGCCGGCTATGAGCTGGGCGCGCGCACGGTCGCCGTCTTCCCCCACGAGGACCGCAATTCGCTGCACCGGCTCAAGGCCGACGAGGCCTACGAGATCGGTCAGCCCGGGCATCCGGTCCGCGCCTATCTCTCGGTCGACGAGATCGTCCGCGCGGCACAGCGCGCGGGAGCGGACGCGGTGTACCCGGGCTACGGGTTCCTCTCCGAGAACCCTGAACTCGCCCGCGCCTGCGAGGAGGCGGGCATCACCTTCGTCGGCCCCAGTGCCCACATCCTGGAGCTGACCGGCAACAAGGCGACCGCGGTCGCCGCCGCCCGCGCGGCCGGTGTGCCGGTGCTCGGCTCCTCGGCGCCCTCCACCGACGTCGACGAACTGGTGCGCGCCGCCGGGGAGATCGGCTTCCCGGTCTTCGTGAAGGCCGTCGCCGGTGGCGGCGGGCGCGGTATGCGCCGTGTCGAGGACCCGGCCGTCCTGCGCGAGTCCATCGAGGCGGCGGCCCGCGAGGCCATGTCCGCGTTCGGCGACGCCACGGTGTTCCTGGAGAAGGCCGTCGTCGACCCCCGGCACATCGAGGTGCAGATTCTCGCCGACGGCGAGGGCAACGTCATCCACCTCTTCGAGCGCGACTGCTCGCTGCAACGCCGCCACCAGAAGGTCGTCGAGCTGGCCCCCGCGCCCAACCTCGACCCCGCCCTGCGCGACCGCATCTGCGCCGACGCCGTCCGCTTCGCCCGCGAGATCGGCTACCGCAACGCGGGCACCGTCGAGTTCCTCCTCGACCCGCACGGCAACCACGTCTTCATCGAGATGAACCCGCGCATCCAGGTCGAGCACACGGTGACCGAGGAGGTCACCGATGTCGACCTCGTCCAGGCGCAGTTGCGGATCGCCTCCGGAGAGACCCTCGCCGACCTCGGCCTCTCGCAGGAGACGGTCACCCTGCACGGCGCCGCCCTCCAGTGCCGTATCACCACCGAGGACCCCGCCAACGGCTTCCGCCCCGACACCGGCCGGATCAGCGCCTACCGCTCGCCCGGCGGCTCCGGCATCCGTCTCGACGGCGGAACCACCCACGCCGGTACGGAGATCAGCGCGCACTTCGACTCCATGCTGGTCAAACTCACCTGCCGGGGACGGGACTTCACCACCGCAGTCAACCGCGCACGGCGTGCCGTCGCCGAGTTCCGCATCCGCGGTGTGGCCACCAACATCCCCTTCCTGCAAGCGGTGTTGGACGACCCCGACTTCCAGGCCGGGCGCATCACCACGTCCTTCATCGAGCAGCGCCCGCATCTGCTGACCGCCCGTCACTCCGCCGACCGCGGCACCAAGTTGCTCACCTACCTCGCCGACGTCACGGTCAACAAGCCGCACGGCGAACGCCCCGACCTGATCGACCCCACCACCAAGCTGCCGCCCGTCCCGGCCACCGAACCCCCGGCCGGATCACGGCAGTTGCTCGCCGAACTCGGCCCCGAGGGCTTCGCCCGCCACCTGCGCGAGTCACCGACGATCGGCGTCACCGACACCACCTTCCGCGACGCCCACCAGTCGCTCCTCGCCACCCGCGTCCGCACCAAGGACCTCCTCGCGGTCGCCCCGGTGGTCGCCCACACGGTGCCGCAACTGCTCTCCCTGGAGTGCTGGGGCGGCGCCACCTACGACGTGGCGCTGCGCTTCCTCGCCGAGGACCCCTGGGACCGACTCGCCGCCCTGCGCGAGGCCGTTCCCAACATCTGCCTCCAGATGCTGCTGCGAGGCCGCAACACCGTCGGCTACACGCCCTACCCGACCCAGGTCACCGACGCCTTCGTCCAGGAGGCCGCCGCCACCGGTATCGACATCTTCCGCATCTTCGACGCGCTGAACGACGTAGGACAGATGCGGCCGGCGATCGATGCCGTACGCGCGACCGGAACGTCGATCGCCGAGGTCGCCCTCTGCTACACCTCCGACCTGTCCGACCCCAACGAGCGTCTCTACACGCTCGATTACTACCTCCGCCTCGCGGAACAGATCGTGGAGGCGGGCGCCCACGTCCTCGCCGTGAAGGACATGGCGGGCCTGCTGCGCGCACCCGCCGCCGCGACCCTCGTGTCGGCGCTGCGCCGCGAGTTCGGCCTGCCGGTGCACCTGCACACCCACGACACGGCGGGCGGCCAGCTCGCCACCTACCTCGCCGCGATCCAGGCCGGCGCGGACGCCGTCGACGGCGCGGTGGCCTCCATGGCGGGCACGACCTCGCAGCCTTCCCTGTCCGCGATCGTCGCCGCGACCGACTACTCCGACCGCCCCACCGGCCTCGACCTCCAGGCCATCGGCGACCTGGAGCCGTACTGGGAGAGCGTCCGCAAGATCTACGCACCCTTCGAAGCGGGCCTCGCCTCACCCACGGGCCGCGTCTACCACCACGAGATCCCTGGCGGCCAGCTCTCCAACCTGCGCACCCAGGCCATCGCGCTCGGCCTCGGCGACCGCTTCGAGGACATCGAGGCGATGTACGCCGCCGCCGACCGCATCCTCGGCCACCTGGTCAAGGTCACCCCGTCGTCGAAGGTCGTCGGCGACCTCGCCCTGCACCTGGTCGGCGCCGGAGTCAGCCCTGCCGACTTCGAGGCGTCCCCCGACCGCTACGACATCCCCGACTCCGTGATCGGCTTCCTGCGCGGCGAGTTGGGCACCCCGCCCGGCGGCTGGCCCGAGCCGTTCCGCACCAAGGCACTCCAGGGCCGCGCCGCCCCCAAGCCCGTGCAGGACCTGACCCCGGAGGACCGCACGGCCCTCGACAAGGACCGCCGCGCCACCCTCAACCGCCTGCTGTTCCCCGGCCCGACCCGCGAGTTCGAGACGCACCGCCAGACCTACGGCGACACCAGCGTCCTGGACAGCAAGGACTTCTTCTACGGCATCCGGCCCGGCAAGGAGTACACCGTCGACCTGGAACCGGGCGTCCGCCTCCTCATCGAGCTGGAGGCCGTCGGCGAGGCCGACGAACGCGGGATGCGCACCGTGATGTCCGCACTGAACGGGCAGCTCCGTCCGATCCAGGTGCGTGACGCGGCTGCGGCCTCCGACATTCCCGTCACGGAGAAAGCCGATCGCGCCAACTCCGGCCATGTAGCGGCCCCGTTCGCGGGCGTCGTCACCCTCGCGGTCGAGGAGGGCGACGAGGTGGAGGCCGGTGTCACCGTCGCCACCATCGAGGCCATGAAGATGGAGGCGGCGATCACCGCCCCCAGGTCCGGCCGGGTCGCGCGCCTCGCCATCAACCGCATCCAGCAGGTGGAGGGCGGCGATCTGCTCGTCGAGCTGAGGTAGGCGGACGGCGGCGACAGGGTGCCTCACCGGTGACCGGATCGGTCCGGTCCCGGACCCGATGCGGCCTGTCGCCGCCCCACCCGCACGGCGCAGTCTTGGAACATGAACCGAGCACTGATCGTCATCGACGTCCAGGAATCCTTCCGCGCCCGCCCGCTGTGGGAGACCATCTCCGACCCGAAGATCGCGGAGCAGGCCGACCGCCTGGTGCGGCTCGCCCGCCGGGCCGGCGACCTGGTCGTGTGGGTACTGCACAGCGAGCCCGGCAGCGGCGACGTCTTCGACCCGGCCCTCGGCCACGTCCGCCTCATCGACGGACTGGAGCGCGCGGAGGGCGAGCCCCTCCTCCACAAGACCTCGCACAACGCCTTCACCACCACCAACCTGCAGCAGATCCTCACCGAGCACGGCGTCCGCGAGCTCACCGTCTGCGGCATTCGCACCGAACAGTGCGTCGAGACCACCACCCGGGTCGCGAGCGACTTCGGATACCAGGTCACCTTCGTCACCGACGCGACCGCCACCAACCCCATCGCGCACCGCGACGCCCCCGCCGACCAGACCGTCGCCGAACTCCTGGCCGACCCCCGCACCCTCCCCGCCGACGAGATCATCCGCCGCACCGAGTACGCCCTCGCCGGCCGCTTCGCCACCATCGCGACGGTCGCCGAACTGGAAGCCGCCGCCGCACCTCAGGCATGATGACCGGATCGTGAGCCACGTCGTCTTCTTCCTGGTACCCGGAGTCCACCTGCTGGACCTGGCCGGCCCCGCGCAGGTCTTTTCCACGGCGGCCGACTTCGGGCACCCCTACGCGCTCTCCTACGTCGCCGAGCAGCCCCAGGTCACCAGCGCCCAGGGGCTGCCGCTGACGGCCGGGGTCGACTGGCCCGAGCTCGGCCCCGAGGACCTGATCGTGGTGCCCGGCTGGCGTTCGCTCCGGCTCGCCCAGGGACCCGCCATCGGTTCCACGCCCTTGCAGGCCCTACGGGAGCACCACGCCCGCGGCGGAACGGTGGCCAGCGTCTGCGCCGGAGCCGACGCGCTGGGCCGGGCCGGACTCCTCGACGGCCGCCACTGCACCACCCACCACGACGTGCAGGACGAACTCGCCCTGCGCCACCCCAGGGCGACCGTCGTTCGGGACGTCCTGTTCACCACCGACGACCGGGTCATCACCTCGGCCGGCATCGCCAGCGGCATCGACCTCGCCCTGCACATCGTCGCCACCCGGCACGGCCCCGCCGTGGCCGCCCAGATCGCCCGGGACATGGTCGTCTACGCTCGCCGCAACGGCCATGAACCGCAGTCCAGCGCGATGCTCAGGCACCGCTCCCACCTGGACGACACCGTGCACCGCGCCCAGGACCTCATCGACACCCGCTTCGACGAAGCGCTGCCCCTGCCCGCCCTCGCCTCGGCCGTCGGCGTCAGCGAACGCACCCTCACCCGCCTCTTCACCCGGGCCACCGGACTCACCCCGCTGCGCTATCAGCAGACCCTCCGCCTCGAACGTGCCGAGCACCTCATCAGCCACGGCACCACGATCGACGCCGCCGCCCGCTCGGTCGGCTTCGAGGACCCGCGCATGCTGCGCCGACTGCGCGCCCGCAGCCAGTAATTGAAGGGCGGTTCGACGGAGCCGCTGTTAGGTTGCCGGGTCGAGGACAGACCGACTCGCCACAGGAGCGCGCCCAGTGATCCCACCCCGTCTGGCTCCGCTGCTCGACCAGTTCGACTTCGCGCGCGAACGCCTCACCGGTCGTATGGCAGGGCCCGTCATGGACAGCGGAGACGGGACGCACACCCCCGTCGGGCCGATGACCGACGAGGAGTACTTCTGGGAGCCGGTGCCCGGCTGCTGGTCGGTGCGGCGGCGCGCGGACGGCCCGGGACCGAAGGCAACTGTCCTTGAGGGACAAGGAGATTGGGGCCGTGACTCGGCCGCCCACCCGCACCCTTGGCCGCCGCCCTTCACCACCCTCGCGTGGCGCCTGAGCCACCTCACCGAACTGCTGACCCTCCGCGCCGACCACACGGCCGGCAGCCGCACGCTCACCCGCGACGACTACCGGGTCAGCGGCGACGCGGCCGGCGCGGTGGCCGCCTTCGACGCCGGTGCCGATGCCTGGCGCAAGGCACTGCTGAGCGTCGACGACACCGCACTCGACACCGTCGGCTACTGCACCTATCCGCACGGCAGCGACGCGGAGGAGCCGTTCACCGACATCGTGTGGTGGGTCAACCAGGAAGTACTGCACCACGGAGCCGAGATCGCCATGCTGCGCGACCTGTACCGGGAGCGCGGCTGACCGTCACAGGACCGCTCCCGTGCGCCAGGGCACGGTCTTCCCGGTCCCGAACCCGAGTGCCTCGGCCTTGCTCTCCGCACCGGAGGCCATGTCCACCAGTGCCTCGAACAGGGCGGTTCCGTAAGCGACTTGACCGGTTGGCTCATGGCAGGTCCTGCGTCGAAGTCGATGTCGCCGCGCATCCGCTCGTACAGGTCGCTGATGGTGCTGATCTTCAGCGACGGCACGGGACGGGAACCGAACAACGAGCCGCGTCCGGTCGTGAAGGCGAGCAGGTTGGCGCCGCTCGCGACCATCCGGATGCCACAGGTTGAGATTCCTTGCTTGAGCACGCTAATCTTCGCGGATGGCCGCCGACGATGCCCTGACCGTGCAGGAAGAGCGTTTCTGGCGTGCCCTGATGCGTGTCATCGTCGCGCTGCCGCGTTCGCTGGATGACGACCTGCTGCGGTCCACGGGGCTGACCCTCACCGAGTACGTCGTACTGATGAGCCTGTCCGAGGCCGAGAACCAGGAGCTCCGCATGGCGGACCTCGCCGCGGCGACCGCGCTCTCGCCGAGCCGTATCACCCGGGTGGTGGACGCGCTGCAGGGCCGCGGACAGGTCGTGAAGCGGCGCTACGAGGGAGACGCGCGGGGGAATGTCGCGACGCTCACCCCGGAAGGGATGAAGCGCCTTCAGGCGGCGTATCCGGTCCATCTGGCGAGCGCCCGCAAGCGGGTCATGGACCATATCGACGGCCGGTCGCTGGCGGCCATGGTGAGGCAGTTCGAGACGGTGGTCGAGAAGTTCGACTGACGGCCCACTCGTCCGAGGGCCCGCCCGTGGGCGCGGTCGAGGTCGGGTGGCCGTAGGTGGCGATCCCTGCCGCGATCGCCGCCTCCAGCTCGTCGTCGGTGCGCACCGCGTCACCCGGAACGAGTTCGGCGGCCAGCGCACCCGTGAGGGGCGCGGTGCCCGCCAGGCGTCGCACGAGCCGCACGGCCTCCAGTATCCGACCGCGGTCCCTGGCCGTCGCGGGACAGTTGTTGTTGATCACCGGAGCGTAGTACGGATCACGGCTCGCCAGCCGTGCCGAGCCGTGCGACTCCGGCCGGGTGACCGCCGCGGCGAGGACTATCGCCCCGCCGGTGGGGCTGAACGAGCCGTCCGGCAGATGGGTGGCGACGATGTCGCGGCCCAGCTCGCCGGCCTGTGCCTCGGACGAGGCGAGCCACGGCTGGGCCGCGAAGGCGGACGTCAGGGTCTGGAGGTCGGGGGTGAGCGCGAACGAGTGGAAGAAGGGGTGATTCTGCAGCCTGCGACCGACCGGGAGGTCGGCTTCCACGTCGATACCGAGCGCCCGCAGATCCTCGGCGGGGCCGACACCGGAGCGCATCAGGATGGCCGGGCTGCCGTAACTCCCCGCGGAGAGCACCACTTCACCGGCCCGGAAGACCGTCCCCAGCGCGTCCACGACACCTGGCGCCCGGCCGCCCCGGATGATCACCCTGTCGATCGTGATGTCGCCCGGCAGCGTCAGGTTGGGACGGCTGCGCACCTGCGGCGTCATGGCCCGCGTCGCCGCCAAGGTCCTCGGCCCTGTCGAGGTTTCTGCCGGAGGACGAACGTGCCCTGGTGCCGGACACGTTGGAGGCCCGGTTCGACTCCGGCGGTTCGGCCGAGGAGGCCGCCAAGGCGCTGTACGTCCACCCCAACACCGTGCGCACCCGCCTGGGCCGGATCGCCGAACGCGCCGGCCGCTCACTGGCGGACCCCCGCGGCATCACCGAACTCTCCCTGGCGCTGCGCGCCGTCCGGCAGACCCCGAGGCCCCCTTCCTCGGAGTCGACCCGTGCGGACTAGGCGGCCGTTCCGCCCGCGTAGTCGCTGCTGAAGGTGGTCTCGATGGTGGTGGCGACGGACTGGGCCACTCCCGTACCGGTGAGGATGATGCCCAACTCCCGGTTGTTGGAGAGGGAGTTGCTGCTGATGTTCATCGAGCCCGCCTCCACCTCCTGGGTGGAGAGACCGTAGTCGGCGACCATCGCCTTGGCGTGGATGTAGAAGCCGTTCGGGTCGGAGTACCCGACGACCGTGCCGCCGGCCGCCTTGATCGCGGACACCTCACTGGCGTAGCTCGACGGGGTCTCCAGCACCACCCGCACGGTCACGCCCGCCTTCGCCCTGGCCACGATCGCGTTGACCACGGTGCTGTCGCTGAACTCCAGTTCCTCGACGTCGAGCGTCTTGGTGGCCGCGTTGATCACGGTGAGCAGGCGGCTGCGGGAGTCCGTGGGGGACCAGAGCAGGTGGTCGCCGTCGGTCGGGGTGATCGAGGTACCGGCGTAGTCGGCGTTGAACACCTTCTCGATCGCGGCGACGTCCCGGGTGTCGTCGGTGAAGACGCCGTAGTCGCGGCCGGTCGTGTAGTACTGCGAGGTCAGATTGCCCGTCAGCACAAGGGACTTGGTGGCGTCCACGGTGATCGTCTTCTGGTGGGTGTAGACGAAGCTGGACGGCGACCACACCACGCCGACGCCCGCGTTCGTCAGCGCCGTGTAGGCCGAGCTGTTGGCGGACTGGTGCGCGTTGTCGAGGACCACCCGCACGGTGACGCCCTTTTCCTCCAGCGCTATCAGGTCGTTGACGGCGGTGGTGTCCTCCAGCTCGTACATGGTCATGTCGAGCGAGGAGGTGGCCGAGTTGATGAAGTCGTAGATCGTCGGCTCGCTTGTGGTCTGCGAGAAGGCGAACGCGGTGTACGTCGCCGCGTCGGCGGGGACGGCGGTGACGAAGACGGCGGCGCCGGCCACCAGGGTGACGCCGGCGCGGCTGAGGAGCGTCCTCAACATGCGTGACTCCTAGTCGAGTTGATGCCCACGTGGGGGGTGGTGAGCATGCGCATGACACCACGCGCGTAGAACGCTGAGGAAGAGAACCACGGTGAACTCGGGATTACCGCCGTCGATCAGTAGCGGACAAAGGGGACTTCGTGCAGGTGGGGGCCGATTCATGGAGTCCCCGCGAGTTCGCAAAAACTTCGTAGTCGGCCGATGGCCGACCGGGACCGCGCGAAGACGCCGATCGCGGACCCGTCGGCATCGTACCCGTGGGCACGTCGACCGCCGGCTCAGCCTGTTGCCGGGCTCTGCGGGTCCTGTGGCCGGGTGAACCCGTGGCTCCGCTCCACTTTCGCCACGTGCAGCGTGTAGCTCCGGTACCACTCGGCTCGTCCGCGCTTCTGCGCCGCGCGGTGCTCGGTGTTGTTCCGCCACTCCGTGAGGGCGTCGGCGTCCCGGAAGTATCCGACGGTGATGCCGAGCCCGCCCGGGGTCTGCGCGTGGTCCATCCCGAGGTACCCGGGGATGTCTCGCACCAGGTCCTCCATACGCGCGTTCGTCTCGCTGTAACCGCTCTGGTCCTGGGTCCGGACCGTGGTGAAGACGGCCACGTAGTACGGGGGTTCAAAGGCCCCGACGGGCGTGACGGGCGCTTGGGAATGATCGCTCATTGCGCCACTGTAGGGCGGGCGGGATCGGCGGACCAGGGCCGACCACGGCATCCTGGACATCGTTAGCGGATCTCCGGAGGGCGCATGCTCAACCATGTCCTCTTCCCGTGGTAAAGGATCTTCCCATGAGCCAGCAGAACACGCAGGACGACCGGTTCGACGTCGTCGTACTCGGCGCGGGCCCCGGCGGCTATGTCGCCGCCATCCGTGCCGCGCAACTCGGCAAGCGCGTCGCGGTGGTGGAGGAGAGGTACTGGGGAGGCGTCTGCCTCAACGTGGGCTGCATCCCGACCAAGGCGCTGCTGCGCAACGCCGAACTGGCGCACATCTTCACCCGCGAGGCGAAGACCTTCGGCATCAAGGTCGAGGGGGAGGTCTCCTTCGACTATGGGGAGGCCTTCCGCCGCAGCCGTCGGGTCGCGGACGGCCGGGTCAAGGGTGTCCACTACCTGATGAAGAAGAACAAGATCACGGAGATCGACGGCCGCGGCACCTTCCTCGACCCGCACACCCTCCAAGTGGCCGGATACGACGGCGACACCCGCACC
This sequence comes from Streptomyces sp. NPDC050549, assembly GCF_040655035.1. Classification (NCBI taxonomy): domain Bacteria; kingdom Bacillati; phylum Actinomycetota; class Actinomycetes; order Kitasatosporales; family Streptomycetaceae; genus Streptomyces; species Streptomyces sp. NPDC050549. The sequence goes on along the minus strand of NZ_JBFAJD010000015.1, from coordinate 158,310 downwards.
ATCACCTTCGAGCACTGCGTCATCGCCACCGGCGCCACCCCGAGGCTGCTGCCCGGCACCAAGCGCAGCGCGCGCGTCGTGACGTACGAGGAGCAGATCCTCGCCGACGACCTCCCGCAGTCGATCGTCATCGCGGGCGCCGGCGCCATCGGCATCGAGTTCGCCTACGTCCTGCACAACTACGGCGTGAAGGTCACGATCGTCGAGTTCCTGGACCGCGTCGCACCCCTGGAGGACGCCGAGGTCTCCGCCGAACTTGCCAAGCAGTACCGCAAGTTGGGCATCGACGTCCTCACCTCTACCCGCGTCGAGTCGATCGACGAGTCCGGCCCGCAGGTCCGCGTCACGGTCACCGGCAAGGACGGCACCCAGCAAGTGCTGGAGGCCGACAAGGTGTTGCAGGCCATCGGCTTCGCGCCGAACGTCACCGGCTTCGGCCTGGAGAAGACGGGCGTACGGCTCACCGAGCGCGGCGCGATCGACGTCGACGGCCGGTGCCGCACCTCCGTCCCGCACCTGTACGCCATCGGCGACGTCACCGCGAAGCTGATGCTCGCCCACGCGGCCGAGGCGATGGGCGTGATCGCCGCCGAGACCCTCGCCGACGCGGAGACGATGGAGCTGGACTACGCGATGATCCCGCGCGCCACCTACTGTCAGCCGCAGATCGCCAGCTTCGGCTACACCGAGGCGCAGGCACGGGAGTTGGGCCACGACATCAAGGTGGCGAAGTTCCCGTTCACCGCGAACGGCAAGTCGCACGGCCTCGGCGACACCACCGGCTTCGTGAAGCTGATCAGCGACACGAAGTACGGCGAACTCCTCGGTGGCCATCTCATCGGCCCCGACGTCACCGAACTCCTCCCTGAACTGACCCTGGCCCAGCAGTGGGACCTCACCGTCCACGAGGTCGCCCGCAATGTCCACGCCCACCCGACCCTGGGCGAGGCGGTGAAGGAAGCGGTGCACGGCCTGGCCGGACACATGATCAACATGTGACCGCCCCCCCACTCGCAGACCTTCGAGCCGGTCACGGCAGCCGTCACCGTGACCGGCTTTCGCATGCCCGCACCAGAAGCCGTCCGGGTGCTCGCGGCCTCGCTCCGGGCGCGATCCAAAACGTTCGCAGGAGCAATCATCTGTCGTCGGTGTGCCGGGCCGACCAGGTCTCGATCGGTGGGATCGCGTAGTGAACCTCCCCCGGGTGGCGGCCGTAGTCGGCGACAGAGGGTGCGCTCGAAGAGCTCGCTTCCGGGGACCGGACAGTTGGCCGAGCACTGATATGGGAATGGACGAGATGCAGATGTTCGAAGGCGCTTCAAGTGCTCGCAAATTGAGGCTGCTTCGGCTGTATCGGCGTAATCCGCGACGCACGCTGATGGTTCCCCTGGACCGTCCTCCGACGGATGGACCGATTTCCGGTGGCGGGATCGGACTCAACCGGCTGGTCGGGCAGTTGGCTACGAACGGTGCCGATGCCGTGGTCCTGCACAGGGGAAGCGTCCGCCGTTGGATCCGGACGTGAAATGCCTGGTCGCCACCGTCGAAGAGGCCCTGCGTCTCGGCGCGGACGCGGTGAGTGTGCACGTGCATGTCGTTCCCGCGAAGAGGCCCGGGGGATTGCCGACATGGCGGTGGTGGCAGAAGCCTGCGACCGCTGGAACATCCCGCTGATGGCGATGATGTGTCCGAGGGGACCGCGGGTCACCGACCCTCGTGATCCGGAACTGGTCTCCGTCGCGGTCACCGTGGCGGCTGAACTCGGGGCCGACCTGATCAAGACCTACGCCCTTGAATCCGATGTGCGAACGTTTGCGAGCACGGGCGGCGACCGATACGTGACCACCGGCCGCGCAGGGACGGGGGAACCGCACAGGTGGCGCTACGCTGCCGTGTCGTGCAGCAGACACGCCTCGACACCGCGCGGATCAGGGCGGCCCGCCGGGTGATCGACCCGATGTTCCTCGACACCCCGCTGTACCGCTGCGAGGCGCTGGAGCCTGCCCTCGGGTGCGCGGTCGGCATCAAGCTCGAAACGGCGAACCCGGTCCGCAGCTTCAAGGCGCGTGGCACCGAGCTCGTCGCGAGCCTGCTGGCAGACAAGGGCGAGCGGGCCGTCGTGTGCGCCAGCGCGGGCAACCTCGGCCAGGCCCTCGCGTGGTCCGGTCGCGGCCGGGGGCTCGACGTCACCGTGGTGGCGTCCCGTTTCGCGACCGCGGCCAAACTCGACCGCATCCGCGCGTTGGGTGCGAGGCTGGAACTGGTTGACGGCGACCACGAGTCGGCCCGCGAACGGGCGGCGGCCGTCGCCCGGTCCGAAGGCATCCGGCTGGTCGAGGACAGCCTGGACATCGAGACCTGCGAGGGCGCGGCGACCATCGGCCTGGAACTCGTGGACACGGCGAGGCCGTTCGACGTCGTGTTGATCGCCCTCGGCGGCGGGGCGCTGGCCACCGGAGTGGGGCATGTGCTGAAGGACCTGGCGCCCGGGGTCGAGATGATCTGCGTCCAGCCGCTGGGCGCACCGGCGCTGACTCTCTCGTGGCGCGCGCGACGGGTCGTCACCACCGACTCGGCGGACACCATCGCCGATGGTGTCGCCGGCCGGTTTCCCATGCCGGCCGTCCTGGACGACCTCCTCCTGGTCGCCGACGACGCCGTCCTGGTCCGGGAGGAGTCGATCATCACCGGTATGCGGCTGCTGTTCGACCACGCCGGTCTCGTCGTCGAACCTTCCGCCGCACTCGGCATCGCGGCGATCCTCGAAGACCGTGACCGCTTCGCCGGCCGCCATGTGGTCACCGTCGTGTGCGGCGGCAACGTGGACGCGGACGCCTATCGGCGCTGGATCGGTGCGGCTCCGCTGTAGTGAGCCCCCTGCACGGCGTCCCGGGCACGCTCGTCACGTGCCCGGGATGTCCCGTCGCGGTGGCCGCTTTCCCTTCACCGCGACGGTGTACACCGGTGTGTGGGACCAGAGTTGCCGCTGTGCGGGGGCGGGTGAAGGCCTCGGGGGGCCGCGTCAGACTCTCGTAAGATCCACTCCGCGCGAACTCCTACGGGGTATGGGAGTTGGTGACGGCGACGTGCTGGGCGAGGATGCCGTCCGTGAGCTTCACATGTGCTGTGTCCACCAGTTGGCAGTCGACGCCCGTGGCTCCCGAACTGTCGGCCTGGGCGTCGCGATACGCCTGGGAATCGGCCGGGCACGCGGGATGCCGCTGAGGGCCGCGATGCGCGCCGCGCTTCAGCATCTGCTTCCGCACGAGGTACCAGACGTCGCCCGAGCGCGGCCCGCTCGTTTTGCGCAAGCGGCAGGAGCGCGTACGCGGCGGACGGCGCCTGCTTCGCGCGGGCGGCAGTCGCACCGCGACGAAGCCGAGTGTCAACCACCTCTGATCGCAGGCCCCCGACAGCCGTGACGCGCTCCACCCAGCAGCACTGAGCATGTCCGCCTTCGCGAAAAGAAACACTGCCAGCGACATGCGGGCCGACTGATCGGCTGTACCCCGAGGGGATTCGACCGGGACGTGACCCGGTTCCGCTGAATGGAACAGCGAACGACAGGTGTGTTACGGGAGTTCAGACTCTGGCGTGTGCTCCGGCAACCACGCCGGAGCCCAGGAGTGGAAGGTCCACAGCTCCTGGGTCGGAGTCCAACCTCGAAGGAGCATCTCGACGTCATGCGTCTGACTTTGCGAAGAAGAACGGTCGGTCTCGTCTCGACACTGTTGATGGCCGGCGCCTGTCTGGCCGCCACGACGACAGGAGCCGACGCGCAACCGTCGTCGGCCACATCCGCCAAGCCGTTGGTCGGCCTCTTCCACCCCGTCAAGAACGTCGGCGACAACCTGTGCCTCCAACCGGAGGGCGCGTCGACGGCACTGTTTGCGAAGATCGTTCAGAAGCCCTGCGACGGCAGTGTCGCGCAGGGCTGGCAGTACTTGCAGCTCGCGACCAACCACTACCGCCTGGAGAACCAGCTGAGCGGCTACTGCATCTGGGCCTGGGACGGAGCCTTCAACGGTGGACGCGTCCTCCAGGACGAGTGCCACTCGAGCAACAGTGAGATCAACACAGCGGCCACGCTGCCGGACGTCGTCAAGCTGGAGTCCAGGGTCGGATTCCGCGACACGGGCTTCTGCATCGATGTGCCGGGGGGAGCAGGCACCGACGGGTTGGCCGTGCAGATCTACCAGTGCAACGGCACCCTCGCCCAGCGCTGGGTCGTCGGCTTCTAGGAGCTGTGCAGAACCGTCAGCGCCTCGCGACACACATCGTGGCGCACGGCGAGGTCCGGGCCGGCCCGCCGACGTGATCCTCTTCCACGAGCGGCGGGTCAGCACCCCGTGGTCCCCCCCGGCAGGCGGCTCATCCGCCTGTCGGCGGGCACGCCTGAGGACCTTCACGGCCGAACGGGCGTCCCTCTCCTCCACCAGGGCCTCACGCCCGCCCGGCCGCCGGTCAGGCGGACGCCCCTCATCGGCTCCCGCGATCCGGGTGGATCGCCCGCATGCCTGTCCACCCGGGCGCCGCCGCAGCCGACGCCCCGCAGACTCCTCCTGCGGCGACTTCAAGATCCCCACCTCCCGCGCTGATCTCCGGGGCCTAATATGTGGAGCCATGCCAAGATCACCAGGGCACGGGCCGGACTTCGAGACCAGGCGTCAGGAGATCATCGACAAGGCCGCCGCGCTGTTCGTGAAGAAGGGCTACGCCGCCACCGGCATCGCCGAGGTGGGCGACGTCGCCGGTCTGGGCAGGGGCGCGCTCCTCCCCGTACGCTGTGGCTCAGTGTCAAGCGGGGGCATGGCGGACTGCGCCTCCTGATCTTGGAGGAGTACCGGTTCAAGGTCGCACCGGAGGACGTGGACCAGGCGATAGCCCGTTACGCAGGTCGCCGCCACAGCCGTATGGCACAACTCCGCCAGACAGTCCCGAAGAAGAAGTGACCCGCCGTTGGCGGTGCCAGCCCCGCCAACGTCGTGGTCGAGGCCGATGACGTCCAGGCGCCGCAGGTGCGCCGGGCCCTGGCCGACTTCACCGCCGCCGCACTGGACACCAACCTGGTCAACCGGCCCGTCCAGGTCACCGCACACCCGAAGCAGAACGTCGTCGAGATCAGCGTGCCGCTGGCGGGCAACGGGTCGGACAGCACCTCGCGCCGCGCGGTACAGGTGCTGCGCGACGACGTGATACCGCAGACCCTGGGGAAGGTTTCGTCGGAAGTGCGCGGCGTTCCACCACCGGTTCCAGCGCCGTTCTCGTCACGGCCACGGGCGGACTGCCCAACTGGCCGAGGGGGCCTGGACCGCGGGCTGCAAAGGGAAACCGGCGAACAGTCGTTGCCTCGTCCAACCTCCTGAGCCGTCCCGTCGGATCGGCGATCTTCTCCGAGAGGCCGACACCTCCCGTCGGTGGCATTGCCGTGGGAGCGGTTGGGGACCAGAGGTTTCTCGCGACCCAGAACAGCACCTGGGGGCAGCACCCGAGGCGATGCATGTCCTGCACTCTTGGTTCTGCCTGATGTCTGCAGACAGTTCGGAACCACTCCGTGGTCATTTCTGGGGAGCGTTCTTGCCGAGTAGGGCCTTGGCCCGGGCCAGGGCCTGCTGCCGGTGTTGCCAGACCTCCTCCAGTCGGGCCCTCGTCCGTGCGGGCTGGTGTCGCAGGAAGGCGTCGCGCTGTGCCGCGCCCGTGCGGCGCAACTCGCTTTCCGCGTCGCAGTGTTGATCGGCGATCGCGGCGGCTCGCTGCTCGCGTGCCAGCGCCGACGCGCTCGCTCCCTTGACCGCCTCGGCCTGCAGGGACTGGATCAGTGCGGTGGGCGTCCTCGCCGGCCGACCGGCGTCGGCCATGCAGCGCTGCCAGCGTCCCAGGGCCCTCTGATAGGAGTGGTCGGAGGCCAGGTACGCCTCGAGGAGATGGTCCACGTCCTGCGGCACGAGCGTGTCCTCGAAGGCGGCCTGTACGGTGCCGTACAGTCGCGCCCGGGCCTGGGCCATGCAGCCGCCCGTGCCGTAGGTGCCGCTCGCCCCGCTGGGCAGGGTCAGCGGCGTCGCCTGGTCGGTGCGGCCGTCGAGTGCCGCTGTGTAGCGGGCCTGTTCGGCGGTGGACAGGGAGCGGACGTACCGGTCCTCGGCCATGTCGCCGCTGTTCATGCGGCCCAGCGTTGTGGAGACGCCGTAGCCGGGGGCCGAGTGGGAACCGATCGAGTCGGCCGTCGTCGCCCCGGTCGGCGGCTGCGGGCCCGCGCTGGTGACCAGGTAGCGCAGTCCCCGGTCGTGCATGCAGCGCTGGGTGAGGATCTGCAGAGCGTCGAAGAGCTGCCGGCGTTGACGCAGGGCGGTGGCGTCGCTGGTGAGAACCGCGGTGGCGTGGCCGAACTCCCGCGCCGACGGCACCGCCTCCGCATGTGCGGTCGTACCCGGTCCGGTGCATGCGGTCGCGGCCGCGCAGACCAGGGTCACCACGAGGATCAGCAGGGGCAGCGAGCGTGTCGGTGCGCGCCCGGTGCCGCGGCGCGAGAGGTATGTCATTGGTGACTGCCCGTCATCCGGTCGCGGAAGGAGTCCAGGTCAACAGGCCGAGGTCCAGTAGTTGCTGCTGATCGAGTCGTTGAAGCTGGTCGAAGTGCCGGGCCAGACGAGGTTCGCGAAGTTGCTGTTGGACCAGTCCTTGGGCAGGCAGGCTGACAACCCGGTGTACCCCGTGCCGCTCCACACCTCGACGCCCAGACCGCTGGTGCCGTGGTTGTAGCCCGAGGAGGCGCAGTCGCTCCAGGTCCCGTTGCCGCACGTGGAGTGGGAGTAGGCGCCCCAGTTGGTGTTGCTGCCGGAGAACTTGCCCGGCCCGTCGTTGTAGCCGGAGTTGACCCAGAAGCAGAAGTAGGTGCTCGGACAGTCCCCGATGGCCTGCGGGGAGACCACGGCGGATGCGGCGGCCCCCTGTACCGCTTGGGGGGCGGTGGCGACCGTGGTGGTGTGCCCGTCGGCGGCAAAGGCGTTGCCGGGAAGGGCGAGGCCTACCAGAGCGGCCAGGGCGGTGGCGGTGAGTGCCGCTGCCAAACGGAAGGATCTCATGCGGATTCCTCTTTCTCGGGCTGTACGTACGAGGAGTTTTCGTGCGTGTTTTTCCGATGCGTTGCCTGCCGGTTGCCTTTGCGTGGTGTCGCCGGGGAGAGGATCTTGTCCCCCTTGCTCGCCTGCGCCTTTTGAGCCATGGCGGAATTCAATTCACGGGAGGCGTGGGGCCATTGCAACGCTGGTGAGCGATATTGCCAACCGGGGCATGAGGTGGCCATCATGTTTCACTGGGATGAAAATCCCCAGGTGCAGAGGGGGAACGGAATGCTCCGTATTCACTTCACCGACGCGGACCTGGCGAAGACCACCGTCGCTGCGCGACCCGACGCTCTCTGGGAAGTCGCCATGAGCCTGCACCGGTTCCAGACGCGGGCCGGCCGCTGGGCCTACGCGGACTGGTACCGCACCACCCGCCTACGGCTCGGGGAACGGCAACTCGACCACCTGGTCCGCGAGGTCCTGCTGCCACTCTTTCCGCGTGCCGCCTACTTCCCGGACTTCCTCACCCCCCGCCCGACAGAGAGCGAGGGGCTCGATGCCGGACTTGATGTTGTCATGTCTACACCATCGCGGCGGGTGCTCCACGAACTCGCGCTGCTGGACCGGGTGGTGGGCACTCCCCGGTGGGCGTGGCGGCTGGCCGGAACGCGCGAGCGTGCGGAGTTCGTGGCGGCGCTCCGTGCATACCACGCCACCGCCGTCGCCCCGGTCGCCAACCTGATGCAGGCCCGATTACAGGCTGACCGGTCGGCCCGCACCCGCGACCTGCTGGACGGCGGGGTCCATGGGATGCTGGCCGGGCTCGGGCCCGCCATGTCGTGGCAACCGCCGGTCCTGTCGGTCCAGTATCCGGTCGAGGACCGGGACTTCCATCTGGGCGGCAGGGGTTTGTGTCTCATTCCGTCCCACTTCTGCTGGCAAGCCCCCATCACCCTGGCCGACCCCGGACTGCCACCGGTCCTCGTCTACCCCCTCCTGCACGAGCCGGTTGCCCCATCCCCGACCGCTCCGCTGACCGCTCTGCTCGGCCGTACTCGGGCGACCGTCCTGTCGGTCACGGCCGCGGGTGCGGGTGCCACCACCTCCGAGATCGCCCGTGCCGTGGGGATTTCCGCCCCCTCGGCCAGCAGACACGCGGCGGTGTTGCGTGACGCCGGGCTGCTCGTCAGTAACCGACATGCCACGCACGTACTGCACACACTCTCCCCGGCGGGCGCGTCACTACTGCGGGCGAGCCGCCGACGTCACGAAGGGCGCACCGGGCAACTGCGGTAGTCGGCGCGCGCATTTCCATGGAGCCGAGGAACTCGGCGGGCTCCGCAACGGCACCGGAATGGGCCGGGCACGCTTCTCGGATATTCCGGTGACGGGATTCGGCCGCATCGACCGGACGATACTCTCTCCGGTCCTGTTTCTCGTAAAGCTGTTCTTGAGGAGAGGCCCTGACGGCGGCCTTCTCTCCCTATGTGTCCGTCAATTCCGTAGATGGCTGGAATGGCGCCTGTCGAGCTTCCTCTTGATCGTGGACACGTGGAGAAGAAGAGGCGATGGAGTGCCGGCGTGACCGGATGGGCGGAATACCGCGGACCAGCGGGATCAGGGCCTGGCTGTCATGGAGGTTCGCCGCAGAGATGCCGATCGACAGAGGCAGACCAGTGCGGTCCACGATGAGGTGGATTTTCGAACCCTTCTTGCCGCGGTCGATGGGATTCGGTCCCGTCAACTGCCCCCTTTGAGCGCCCGGACACTGACGGAGTCGATCGCGCACCTCGACCAGTCCAGCTCGCCTCGGGAGCCGAGTTCGTCCAGGACCAGGCGGTGGAGCTTGGCCCATACACGGGCCTCTCTCCCACCGGAGGTGCGGCTTGTAACCGCATCCGGGGCCCCCGGCGTCGCAAGCCCGGCAAACTGCACGGGGACAAGGGCTACGACTACCGGCACCTGCGGCGATGGCTGTCCTCCCGCGGCATCCGACACCGTTTCGCTCACCGCCATCGCCGTGACCCTCATATGCCACCGCCGACTCACCAACTGAAATGACGTCATAGTGGTCGGCTCCGGAAGTCCTTCGGGGGTTGACTCCGGGACACTGAGGCGCGGCACATTGTCGATCCACGCCGTCGACCGCCGAACCCCAGTCGAGCTGCCGTCGCCCCCGCTGGGCTCGTTTGCGGATCTCGTTCGTGATCAAGAGGAGTGTCATGCGCTACGGCTACATCGGTTCGATGAAAGTCAAACCCGGTCACCGGCCGGAGGTGGTCGCAGTACTGGTCGCCGGCGCGGACGGTCTGCGCAAAGCGGGATGTGATCTCTATATCGTGACCGAATCGGCCACCGACGAAGACACCGGGTGGGTGAGCGAGGTGTGGGAGAGCAAGGGGCATCACGATGCGTCGTTGCAGTTGCCCGAGGCAAAGGCTGCCATCGGCAAGGTCATGCCGCTCCTGACGGGAGAGTTCACCCGTCAGGAGACGCACGTTGTAGGCGGTCTCGGTATCTAACCGCAGATGCGTGCCGTCAGCCAGAGGTTGGCCCGCGGCCTGGCTGATGACGGGAAGGCGTGGTCATCACGCCCTGCGGGCCGGGGACCGGGTGCGTCAGGACGGTCCGTCGTGATCCACCTCTCCCGATCGGCCTGCCCGGTCTTGCCCGTTGCCGCCGCCCACCCCATATCTCTGCGCGCCGCCGAGCGCGAGCGGCTGAAGAAGATGGCCTACGGCCACAAGACCGAGCACCGGCTGCGGATACGCGCACAAGTGGTGCTTCACGCCGCACATGGACGCTCCAACGCCCGGATCGCCCGCGAGAGCGGCCTGCACCTGGACACAGTTCGCTGCTGGCGCGGCCGGTTCGCGGAGCGGGGCTTGGGCGGTCTGAACGACCGCGAGCGGTCGGGGCGGCCACAGTCGTTCACCTCGATCCAGGTGGCCGAGGTCAAAGCGCTGGCCTGCCGCCTGCCCGCAGAGAGTGCGGTGCCGCTGGCGCGCTGGTCGTGTCCGGAGTTGGCCGTCGAACTCACCACACGTGGCATCACTGGCGCCATCTCCGCCTCCACCGTGCGCCGCTGGCTCGCCGAGGACGCACTCAAACCCTGGCAGCACCGCTCCTGGATCTTCATCACCGACCCCGACTTCCGCGCCAAAGCCCAGCGCGTCCTGGACCTGTACGCCCGCACCTGGCAAGGCCAAGCTCTGGGCCAGGACGAGTACGTCATCAGCGCCGACGAGAAGACCTCCATCCACTCTCGCTGCCACCCCACCCTCGCCCCCGGGCAAGCCCGCGCGATGCGTGTGAACCACTCCTACGGACGCGGTGGTGCCCTCGCCTATCTCGCCGCCTATGACGTCCACGCCGTAAAGGTGTTCGGCCGCACGGAACCGCGCACGGGCATCGCGCCGTTCATGAACCTGGTCGCCCAGGTCATGAGCACCGAGCCCTACGCCAGCGCGAAGCGCGTGTTCTGACTCGTGGACAACGGCTCCTCCCACCGCGGCACGAAGGCCGCCGACCGGCTGGCCGCGGCGTTCCCGAATGCGGTCATGGTCCGCACCCCGGTGCACGCCTCATGGCTGAACCAGGTGGAGATCTACTTCTCCGTCGTGCAGCGCAAGGTCGTCTCGCCCGACGACTTCACCGACCTGGCCCAGGTCGGGGACCGGCTCCGAGCCTTCGAGGACCGCTACAACGCCACGGCACAGCCGTTCCAGTGGAAGTCACCACTTCCGGCCCGGACGATCTCCTGGCCAGGCTCGACGGGCACACAGCCGATCACCCGGAAGAATCCTCAGTCACCTCGACTCCTTGATCAACCCCGAAGGACTTCCGAACCAGACCACTAAGGGCGTCGCCGAGGGTGTCGATACCTTGGCGCTGGAGGCGGAGTCGAACGTGGGTGTAGACGCTGGCCGTGACGCCGATGTGCGCGTGGCCGAAGAGTTCTTTGGTCACGACGAGGTCGACGTCCTGTTCCAGGAGGAGGGTGGCGGTCGAGTGGCGGAGGTCGTGGAAGCGGATGCGACGGAGCTTGGCCCGGTCCGGAAAGCTGCGGAAGCGGCGGGTGAGGTTGGCCGGGTCGAGAGGTCCGCCCGTCGGGGTGGTGAAGACGAGACCGCTGTCTTTCCATTCCGGCTCTGCCGTCTTGCGTTCGCCGCCGAGCCTGACCCTGTTCGGGGATCGCCGATGGCTGGACTCAACTGCGACGGATTCGCCTGGAGAGGTCGCCGAGCAGGGCGAGATCGGCCGCGGCGGTAGGCAGCCGGTGAAGACCCAGTCGCTCGCTCGGGCGAATTGGTCGTCGGGGTGAGTCTGCCTGGTGGGTGTGGTGTGGCGCTGCGGGGCCGTTTCGGCCTCCGTAAGCCCAGGTCAGAAGGGTGCGGCAGGATTACCGGCCGTACTTCCGCAAAGCACCGGTGCTCGCATCGCGACGGACGCTGCCTCACGCCGAGCGGGGCGGCTGCGCCTTCTCCGAGGTCGGCTTCCGCTGACACACCCGTGGGCCGGGTCTCACCAACACATGGCGCTGCACATCGAGTTCAGCGTGGCCGCCGCTGTACGGCATCGGCGAGCACCGTGGTCACCAGCTTGCCGACCGTTGATGTGGTCGGCGGGTCCGAAGCGCGGTCGGCGAACAGGAGGTGTCCGCCTCCGACCAGGGAGAGAGTGAGCGAGTCGATGTCGGCATCGGCCGCGATGCGACCCTTGGCCCGCTCGTCGGTCAGATAGGCGGAGACCGCCGTTGTCACCTGGGCGAGGATGGCGATGCCGCCTCCGGGCCGGGCCTGCCGCAACCGCGCCCGCAACTCGTCCCGGAAGGTGATGAGCGGGATGATCGCCACCGGTACCGGCCCGAACAGGGTGGTCAGCGCGCCGGTGAGGTTGTCGGCGACCGTGCCGGTTCCGGCGGAGTCGCGCAGTACCTGCGCCTGCGTTTCCAACTGCGCGGCCCGGTCGAGGACGAGCTCGGCGAGGAACGCGTCGAAGTCGGTGAAGTGCCGGTGCAGGACGCCTTTGGCGCAGCCCGCCTCATCGGTGACGGCCCGGCTGGTCAGCCTGTTCGGGCCGTCCCGCAGCAGCACGCGCTCGGCGGCGTCGAACAACTGTTGCCGCGCATCACGAAGGTGCACCCCGGTCGGCACTTGTGGATCCTCTCGTGCGTCGGTCCTCTGTCACCCATTGGCTTGTGGGCGCTTGCCCACTAAGGTGAACGCATGCCCACTTTACCGCGAGAGCAGCCGGCGCCCGCCCCCCTGCACCAGGCCCGACAGATGGCCGAGTCCTTCGGTACGGACGCGCAGCGCTACGACCAGGCCCGCCCCGGCTACCCGGACGACCTGGTGGCACGCATCGTCGCCGAAAGCCCGGGGACCGACGCACCCGATGTGCTCGACGTGGGTACCGGCACCGGCATCGCCGCCCGGCAGTTCCAGGCCGCCGGCTGCACTGTGCTGGGCGTCGAACCGGACGCGCGGATGGCCGACTTCGCGCGGGACGGCGGCCTGCCGGTCGAGGTGGCGACCTTCGAGGACTGGGAACCGGGCGGCCGGACGTTCGACGCGGTGACCGCCGCCCAGTCCTGGCACTGGGTGGATCCGCTCGCCGGTGCCGTGAAAGCGGCGCAGGTGCTGCGTCCGAACGGTCTCCTGGCGATCTTCGGGCACGTCTACGAGCCGCCCCCCGAGGTGGCCGAACCCTTCGCGACTGCCTACCGACGAGTGGTGCCCGACTCGCCGTTCGGCGGTGGGACGGCCCGCCGCCCGCTGGATATGTACCAGGCGGCGTACGCGAAGGTCGCCGACAGGATCCGTGAGACCGGACGGTTCCACGACCCGGGGCAGTCGCGATTCGACTGGGAGCGGCTCTACACGCGCGACCAGTGGCTGGATCTCCTCCCCACGACCGGCGCCCTCACCCGCCTCGGCCCCGGCCAACTGGCCGAGATACTGGGCGTGGTCGGCCGAGCCATCGACGCCCTGGGGGGCAGCTTCACGATGCCCTACACCACCCTGGCGGTCATCGCCCCACGTGCCGGCACCCCTCTCTGATCCCCTTTGATCCACTCCCTTTCGGAACGGCGGGTTCCAGAGCGTTGCTTTCCGAATGGCCCGCTCGTTGATCTCCGCATGCAGTGAGCGGTGCCCGAGCGGCATGGAGGCGTGGATCGACAGTGGTGCCCGGCGGCCTCCCGTGGGCAGGTGAACGGAGAGCCCTGTGCGCATGAGTGACCTTCAGCGGTGCGAGATCCGTCCCGGACGACTCGTCGAGTGGACGCTGCACCCGACGGCCGTAGGAGCGGCGCGGGCACTTCCCGACGACGTGCGGCCACCGGCGTACGTGCAGGAGTCCCATATCCGTACGGCGCGTTCGGTGCGCGAGGACGGCCTGTTCGTGCCGACCTGGCTCGGTACCGCCTTCGACATGCCGGGGACGATCGAACTCGACGTGCTCCAGGGCGCGTTGCGGGACTGGATGCTCCGGCACGAGACGCTGCGCAGCGGTTTCCGGTGGGCCGGTGACGAGATGCGCCGCTTCACGCTGGACGCCGACGCGGTGGCCCTGCACCGCGAGGACATCGGCGAGTTCGCGGACGCGGGGACCCTGACCCGGTATCTGCAGGACCGTTTCGATGTCACGGCGGACGCGCTCACCTGGCCGAACTTCCTCTTCGCCGCGGTCGTACGCCAGGACTGCACGAGTGTGTACCTGGCGTTCGACCACAGCAACGTCGACGCCTACTCGCTCCATCGGATCGCGGGAGAGGTGCACGAGCTGTACGCGGCCGGTCTCGCCGGGAGGACGGTCGAAGTGGCGCCCGTCGCCAGCTACATCGACTTCTGCGCGGGCGAACGCACGGACGCCGACCTGATCGACGACACGCACACCGTCGTCTCCCGCTGGCGCGAGTTCATCGCCCGCTGCGACGGCAAACTGCCGAACTTCCCCGTCGACCTCGGCCTCGACCCCCAAGGGCCGCTGCCCACACAGAAGTTCCTCCAGGAGATGCTGACCGACGACGCGGAGGCGGCGGCCTTCGAGGCCTACTGCCGTCCGTACGGCGGAAGCCTCGTCGGTGTCCTGGCGGCCGTCGCCCTGGCCGCCCGCGAGATCAGCGGACTCGACGTGTACCGCACCGTCGTGCCCTTCCACACCCGGGCCAAGTCCCGCTGGGCCGACTCCGTCGGCTGGTACGTGGGCGGCGCGCCGATCGAGATCCCGATCGAGTATGCGAGGGACTTCGACGACGCCCTGCGGATGGTCCGCGCCACCCTCCGCGAGAACCGCTCGCTGGCCCGTATGCCCATCGCCCGCGTACTGCGCCTGCTGGGCGCCGACTTCCGGCCCACGTCCCCCGACCTGTACTCGATCGTCTCCTACGTCGACTCGCGTGCCCTGCCGGGTTCGGAGCGCTGGCAGGAGCTGAAGGCGTACGGGCTGATCCGGGTGTCGTACGGCGATCAGGTGTGCGCGTGGGTGACGCGGGTCCATGAAGGTCTGCAGTTCGCCTGCCGTATCCCGGACAACGACGTCGCGGACAAGAACATGCGGCTGTGCATGGAGTTGGTGGGGGAGCGCATGGTCTCGGTGGCCCGGCGGGCGCTGGCTGTGCGTCTCTAACCCCTTCAGGTACGGCAGTTGGGGCCGACTCGGACCTGGGGCGCCTGCACCGACCGGTGTTGCGCGCCCCAGGTCCGAACAAACATGTGGTGCAGCACCGTTGACCGACCGGACGGACGGGATCTACGTTCTCTGCAGGGGAAAGCGCTTGCCATGCCCCGCCGTACGCTCCGCTGGTCGGCGGATGCCTGCGCGCCATCGTCGAGCGGACCGAGAACGGTGCGGACCACGACCGGGACCCCGTGGTGTTCAAGGCTCCGTACTCGGGCCACACCATCGAGCTGAGCAGTTTCTCCAGACTGCGGCCGGTCAACGACAAGAGCTCGGGGACGGTTCTGGGCTGACGGCCGCCCTACACGGAGGTTCGGCGGACCGCCGCGAGCGCGTCCCAACCGCTCCAGGCGGGGATCGCCTCCAGGGCATCCCGCCAGGCCGACGGGATGCCGCCGGTGCCGGTGCGGGCCGCGACGACGCCGCCCACGATCGCGCAGGTCGTGTCGCGGTCGCCCCACCCGGCGACGGTCTGCCACAACGCCTCAGGCAGGTCGTCCGGGTTCCCCGCCGCAGACCAGAGGGCGAACGGCACGGTGTCCGCTGCCGAGATCAGCGTCCCGGAGCCCAGCACGGACGCGGCATGCCGCACCGACGTCCGCTCGGAGAAGCCCGCGGCCACCAGCAGACGGGAGCGGACGTCGCCGTCCGGGACGTGCGACGCGACCTCCCGCAAAAACTCGGTGCGCGGCAGGGCCTGTTGATCCGCGCCGGCGGCGGCCAGCGCGGCGGCGACGGCCACGGCCCCCGCGACGGCCTCCGGGTGGGCGTGGGTCGTCAGCGCGGACAGCCGGGCCTGCCCGGCGGCGGCTGCGACATCGTCGCGGAACCAGGCGCCCAGCGGGGCGACCCGCATCGCGGCGCCGTTGCCGTAGGACCCCTGCCCGGCGAACTGCCCCGTGGTGACCGCCCGCCAGTCCTCGCCCTCACCGACCCGGCGCAGCACACCGTGCATCGACGGGCCGTACTTGCGCCCCGGTTCCCGCTCGTACTCGGCGGCGAACTCCCCTGCCAGCGCGTCCGGTTGAACCTCCCCCTGGGGCCACCAGATGCGCGAACAGGACGAACGCCATCGCCGAGTCGTCCGTCCACAGCCACGGCGCGGGCCGCAGTTCGCGCGCGGCCCAAAGCTCCTCTGCGGGCTCGTCGGACCGCGTGAACCAGCTGTCCCCGAAGGCGTCGCCCGTCACCAGGCCGTCCAAGGAGACGTGGGCGTGTTGCGGACTGCTCATGAGGGGGCTCCTGTTAATGATCGGCGGGCATCGCACATCGTAGTTAAGGTGCGGGGATGGAGCGGATCCTGGTGGTCGGGCCGACGGGTGCGGGCAAGTCCACGCTGGCCCGGGGCGTGGGCGAGCGGCTGAAGGTGCCTTACCACGAGATGGACGCCCTGTACTTCACCGGACCCGACTGGGCCGTCAACGAGAACCTGACCGACGACGTGCTGCGGCTCACCGCCGAACCCCGCTGGATCGTCGACTCGATCGGCTATCCCGAAGTCCGCGATCTGCTCTGGGAGAAGGCCGACACGGTGCTCTGGCTGGACTACGGTCGACGCGTGATCATGCCGCGCGTCCTGCGCCGCTCCCTCCGCCGCACGGTCACCCGTGAGCGCATCTTCGGCGGCAACAGGGAGACCTGGGCGGGGTGGTTGAGCCGTGAGCACCCCGCCTGGTGGGCGTGGTCCCAGCACGCGGGCAGGCGCCACGAGATCGAGCGCCGTACGAACGACGCGCGCTTCGCTCCGCTCACCACGCTCCGGTTCGTCCAACCCCGGGAGACCGCAGCCTGGTTGGCGTCCCTGGGCTGAGCCTTCAGAGGAAGGGCGTGCCCGCGTCGAGACCGGAGAGGACCCGGCCGTACAGCTCCAGGTTGGTGCTGGGGTTGACGAAGGAGTGCAGGCTCAGCGCGTGCAGATCGCGTACCGCGCGCTGGACGGGGACGTCCCGGTGCAGCGAGGACGCGCCCGACGCGGACGCGATCAGGTCCACGGCCTCCTTGCACAGCCGGGCCGTATAGCCGCTCTGCGCACGGATCTTGGCGCGTTCCGCCTGTGTGTACGGTTCGTCGTTGTCGGCCGCCGACTCGATCCGGGCGACGAACTCGGCGGTCAGCAGTTCGGCGCAGGATATCTTCAACGCGGCCTCGGCGACCTGGAGATGGGTGACGCCTGCCTCGTACTGCCGCTCGTGGAAGGTGTAGGTGATGCCTCGCCGGTGGATGCGCTCGGTGAACTCGGCGAGGGCCGCCCGGGCCAGGCCCAGCGCGTTCGGGGCCGTCCAGGCGCAGAACAGCATCAGGACCGGCATCCGGTAGAAGGGGTCGTCGGCGTTGGCCTTGGAGGGGAAGCCACCGCCCAGCAACTGCCCCACGGGCAGAATGCGGTGCGAGGGCACGAACACCTCCCGGGCGACGACGCTGTTGCTGCCGCTGCCCGCCAGACCCGACACGTACCAGTCGTCGAGGATCTCCAGCTCCGACATCGGAACGGCGGTCCACAGCACCTCGGGCGGACCACCGCCGGACTCGACCCGGGCCGTCAGCAGATGCCAGTCGGCGTTCTGGCAGCCGGTGGCGAAGCCCGAGGTGCCGTTGACGACATAGCCGCCGTCCGTCGCCACCGCGACGGCGTCCGGGACGAGCGTGCCACCGACCCGGACATCGGGGACGGTGAAGATCTCGTCCTGCGCCTCGTCCGGGAACAGCGCGGCGATATAGGAACACCCCGCCTGGATCAGAGCCATGAAACCGGTCGAACCGCACCCGGCGGCGATCTCGCCCAGCACCTCGACCTGCGTACTCAGCCGGCTCTGGTAACCCCCGTACCGGCGTGGGACGTTCATCCGGTACACCCCGGCGTCCGTCAGCGCGGACACCACCTCCGCCGACACCCGCCGCTCCTGCTCGGTGCGCAACGCGCGTTCGCGGAGCAGGGGTTGCAACTCCCGTACGCGTGCGACGAGACCGGCATCGGACGGGAGCGGAGCCATGGGCGACCTCCGGGCGGTACGGGACCTCACCGTGACGCGGATCGCACACGGTGTCAACGCCCTTGCTCAGCAAGGTGAGTTGAGAAACCGGTAGAAGTCGAGGTGACTACGGGCCGCGGTGTCCCAGGTGTGGCGGGCGGCCAGCTCCCGTCCGGCGGCCCGCCGCACCGGGTCCTCGACGGCGAGGCCGTGGCCGAGTTCCGTGGCCAACTCCTCGGGCGTGGCGGCGAAACGCGCGGCGGCCCCGAACACCTCACGCAGCACGGGCAGATCCCGTACGACCAACGGCACCCCCGCCGCCAGCGCCTCCATCGCGGCGAGCCCGAAGCCCTCCTTGAGCGACGGGAAGGCGAACATGTTCGCCGCGGCGACCAGCGACGGCAGTTCGTCCTCCGCGACCTGCCCCAACACGACCGGTTCCACGGCGAGTTCGGCGGCCCGCGCCTCCCAGCCCGCTCGGTAGTCACGGTAGTCGAAGAGGGTCTCGCCACCCGCGATCACCAGCCGGACGTCGGGACGCGCGGCGCGCAGCAGGGCGTAGGCTTCCACGAGGTCCAGCGAGCCCTTGCGGGGTTCGATGCCGCCCACGGTGAGGACGTACGGTCCGAGGCGGGAGCGCCAACTCGCCCGTGCGGTCGGGTCGGTGACGGCGAAGCGGTCGTATGCCACCCCGTTGGGAATGACCTGTGCCTCGATGCCCCAGCCCCCGGCCAGCTCCCGCGCGACCGCCTCCGACACGCACAGGTGCGCGTACGGCTCGACGATGGCCCGCTCGTGGCAGGCGGCCAGTTCGGGGGTGGTGAAGTGGTCGAGGTGGTGGACAGTTCGGACGCAGCGGCCGGCCGCGTTGGCGCTGATGCAGTCCTGGGCGTGGACGACGTCGTAGGGGGTGGGGTCGAAGGCGGTGCGGAGGGTGGCGATGGAACGCAGGACGCGGGCGCCGACGGATTCCCCGGGCGGGCCGTCCGGGAACGGGACGACCTGGAGCCGT
This sequence comes from Streptomyces sp. NPDC050549, assembly GCF_040655035.1. NCBI lineage: Bacteria > Bacillati > Actinomycetota > Actinomycetes > Kitasatosporales > Streptomycetaceae > Streptomyces > Streptomyces sp. NPDC050549. Next base: position 139,582 of record NZ_JBFAJD010000015.1, on the reverse strand, counting down.
ACCGCCGGGTCCACCGGGCGGAAGAAGCCCGCGTCGCCGCCCCGGCCCAGGGTCCACACCGTGACGTCCTCGCCCAGTGCCGCGAGGGCCTCCGCGAGGGCGAGCGTGTGGACGACCCCGCCGCGCGGCTTGGTCGAGTAGCTGAGCAGGGCGATCTTCACGTACGCGACTCCCGGTAGGCGTCGGGCCGGCGTTCGTCCAGGTGCCGCAGGACACGGCGGGCGCGGTCCGTCTCGGCGGCGACGTCGATCTCGGCGACGGCGAGACCGGCCTTGGACCAGGTGCGGGCGAGGATGTCACCGCCGGGACCGACGACCTTGGCCTGGCCGAGGAAGCGCATGCCGCCCATGGCACCGGTCTGGTTGGAGGAGGCCAGGACGACCTGGTTCTCCGCGGCGCGGGACTGGTCGTACAGGTCGAAGAGCCGGGCCTGGCGGTCCTGGGCCATACGTGGGGCTCGGTTGGTGATGCTGGTGGGCCAGGCGGACAGACAGGCGAGGATCTCGGCGCCGTCCAGGGCCAGCGAACGCGCCGACTCCGGGAAGGTCTTGTCGTAGTCGATGAGCATGCCGATCCGGCCGACCGGGGTGTCGAAGGCGTCGAAGCGGTCGCCCGCCGTGTACGCGGCGACCTCGCCCGCCGGGAGATGCACCTTGCGGTGCCGGCCGAGGACGCCGTCGCCGCTGACGCACACGGCCGCGTTGTAGCGCTCGGTCCCGCCGTCCTCGCGGTAGCCGACGCACACCACCATCTCCGCAGCCATCCGGGCGACCTGGAGGATCAGCGGGTCGTCCGGCTTGAGTGCCGGGGGCAGGGCCTCGGGGTCGGGGTGACGCAGGTCGGCGAGATAGCCGCCGAGGGCGGCGTCGGGCAGCACCAGCAGGCCGGCGCCCGAGCCGCGGGCGTCGTCGATGAGTTTGGCGACGCGCGCGAGGCCGAACTCCAGGTCGCGGCCGAAGTGGGCGGCCGCGGCCGCGATCCGGACGGTGCTCATACGGTGACTGCTCCCGGGGCTGGGCCATAGGTCTCGGGCCGCCGATCGCGCAGGTGCCCCATCGACCGGCGGGCGGTCTCCAGGGCCTGCGCGACGTCCAGTTCGGCGACGGCGATGCCGGAGGTCACACCCGTGTCGGCGAGGACCTCGCCGCCCGGGTCGACGACCTTGGCACTGCCGACGAAGCGTAGCGACCCGAACGTACCCGCCTGGTTGGCGGACAGCCACACGATCTGGTTCTCCAGGGCGCGGGCCCGGTCGAAGAGGTCGAAACGCCGCTTCCAGCGGTCCTTCTCCAGGTCCGCGCTCGCGTTCGTCCGCGCCCCCGGCCAGGCCGACACGCACACCCCGATCTCGGCGCCGTCCAGGGCCAGCGCCCGTGCCGACTCCGGGAACGCCTTGTCGTAGCAGATCATCATGCCGATCCGGCCGACCGGGGTGTCGAAGGCGTGGAAGCGGTCGCCGGACGCGTAACTCGCATCCTCACCGAGGGGTTGGTGGACCTTGCGGTGGTTGCCGAGGACGCCGTCACCGGTGACGCAGACGACGCTGTTGTAGCGGGCACCGCCGGAGGCTTCGCAATACCCCGCCACGACCGTCAACTCCCCTGCAAGGGCGGCCAGTCGGCGGATCTCGGGGCCGTCCAGGGCGAGTGCAGGCGGGCCCTCGTCCAGTGCGTTGTCGTCGTCCAGGCTCAGCAGGTATCCGCCCAGGCACGCCTCCGGCAGGGCGAGGAGGCCCACGTCCTGCTCCCGGGCCTCCTTGATCAGCCGTTCGGCGATCGCGAAGTCCTCCTCCAGGTCGCGGCCGAACTCGGCGGCCACGGCCGCCATCCGCAGCGTGCTCATGCCGTCCCCATTCCGGTCACCGTGGAGGTGACCGCCTCGGTGATCTCTCCGTCGGGCCAGCGCAGCCCGACCCCATGCCCGGCGGTCAACTCCCCGCACACAGCGCCGGTTGCCGGCCCGGCGGGCAGCGGCGCCGCGCCGGGCTCGTCGGCGGTCAGCATCGCGAAACCCGGGAAGCAGGTCAGCCAGTCGCCCATCGACGCGCCCGCCGGACGGGGCACGGCGGCCACGTCGAGCACCGCCCCACAGCCGCTCGCCTCGGCGAGCATCCCCAGCGTGCCGGCGATCCCGGCCATCGACACGTCCTTCGCGGCGGCCGGCCGAGCGGCGGCCACCGCACTTGTCGTCGTGCGCAGTTCGTCCGTACGACGGCGGGTGGTCGAGTCCCACTGACGGCCCCGGTAGCCCGCGCGCCAGCCGCCGCCGAGGTCGGCCGTGAGCCGCACGGCATGTCCGGGACGCCCGCCGCCACCCGGTACCGGACATGCCGTGCGGCCGAGCGCGGTCACCGACAGGGCGGCAGGGACGCCGAGTTGGGTGTGGCCGCCGAGCACCGGGACGCCGTAGGCGCGCGCGGCCCGGGTCAGGCCGCCGAGGACCGAGGCGGCGTGCGCCGCATCACGGGCGCCCACCGCGTCGAGCAGTCCGACCGGTGAAGCACCCATCGCGGCAAGGTCGTTGACGTTCACGAGGACCGCGCACCAGCCCGCCCACTCGGGGTCCCGCTCGACCATCGACGGCACGATCGCGTCGCACGCGGCGATCACATCGGTGCCGGGGACGGGCGCGCCGTCGTCGCCGACGAAGCCGGACGGCGCGGGCAGCTCGGCGAGAAGGGAGCCCAACGCGGCCTTCGTGACGGTGACTTGGGCCGCGATTCGCCCGATGGGCCACCGCATCAGGACATGCGGGGTGCGGGCGACCTCCGTGGTGCGCACGGACCGCCAGCCGAGCCGTCGGAACAGCACCTCGTTGCGGGCCTGCACGGTCGCGTCGAACCGCAGCACACCCTCCGCCTCCGCCCGTGCGCAGGCCGCCCGGACCAGCGCCGCGCCTATCCCGCGCGGACCGCGTGCCTTCGGGGCGACGACCAGTCGGCCGCCCTGCCACCAGCCCAGGTCGGGCCCGTCGTCGACCGGGCCCAGCCGCACCCCGCCGATCACTGTGCCGTCCGGGGCCTTGGCGACCAGCACGACGGTACGGGGGTCGGCGTCACGGTCGTCGAGGTCGTCGCCGGTGAAGAGTCCCTGCTCGTGGACGAAGGTGTCGGTGCGCAGCTGTCCGTAGGCGGCCAACTCGGTGTCGTCGGTGGCCTGTTGGATGTGGAACGCGGGGCGGCGGTCGAGGGTGCTGCGGTCGCCGAGCAGCGCCAGGATGTCCACCGGCCCGTCCGCGACGAGCGGTGCCGCCGAGCCGTCGAGGTACATGGCGTTCACCCGCCCGCGGTGCGCAGCACACTGCACGCGCCGCAGGCCGCGCAGCCCGCCTTCTGGTCGGCCCCGCTCATCCCGGCCGCCCGCAGCCGGGCCGCGACGCCCTCGGTGACATGCCGCAGGAGTTCCGCGCCGGGCGGCTCGATCCCGTCGCGGGCGGCGAGCGTGCCGCGCATCGGACGGAAGGGGACGACGAAGGGGTACACCCCTCGGTCGATCAACTCCAGTGCGCCCGCGACGAGTTCGTCGGGATCCTCGCCGAGTCCGACGAGCAGGTAGGTGGAGACGCGGTTCGGTCCGAAGACCCGCACCGCCTCGTCCCAGGCGGCCTCGTACTCGGACATCGGGACACTCGACTTGCCAGGCATCCAGCGCCGCCGTACGTCCTCGTCGAGGGACTCCACGTGGATGCCGATCGCGGTGGCCCCGGCCTCGTGCAGGGCGCGGATCCAGGTGAGGTCGCCGGGCGGTTCGCACTGCACCTGGACGGGGAGATCGGGGACCGCTTCGAGGACGGCGCGCACGGAGCGGACGAGAGTGCGCGCACCCCGGTCCGGACCGGTCGTCGTGCCGGTGGTCATGACCATTTGCCGTACGCCGTCCAACCGGACGGCAGCCTCGGCGACTTCGGCGAGCTGGGCCGGAGTCTTGGCGGCGACGGTCGCACCGGCGCGCAGGGACTCCTCGATGGTGCAGAAGCGGCAGCGGTCGGCCTCGGCGTAGCGGATACAGGTCTGGACGACGGTGGTGGCGAGGACGTCGGCGCCGTGCAGGCGGGCGATGTGTTCGTAGGGGACGCCGTCGGCGGTGGTGAGATCGTAGAACCTCGGGCGGTCCACGGCGGACAGCGTCAGGCCGGTGTCGTCCTCGCCGAGCCAGACCCTGCCGTCCCGTACGGAGTAGGGGCTGTTGGGGTTGGTGGGCAGCGCGGCGTTGGCACCGTCGACGAGGACATGACCGTCGTCGCTCGGTCCCGCGCCGTCCGGCCGCCGCACGGGAGCGTCCAACCGGACTCCGTGGAGGGCGAGTTCGGCACGGGTCATGATCCGCACGTCCACCGCTGTGTTGGTGCCAACGCTCACGGCCCGCCCCTTACAGCTGGTAGGTGGAGTTGATGATGGCGCCCTTGCGGGCGTAGTGGATCAGCGCGTCCTGGACGTCGAGCGGATGGGTCGGGATGACGCCCTCGATGAGGTCCTCCTCGCGGGCACCGTGCAGGGAGAGGCCGAAGCGGCAGCAGAAGACCTTGCCGCCCTCGGAGATGAACGTCTTGAGCTGGTTGTTGATGTTGTGCTCGCCGGGGAAGGCCGAGTTGCCGGTGGTCGGGAAGCCGCGGGTGGCAAGGCAGTTGAGTGAGCCGGGGCCGTAGAAGTAGATGGCCGTCTCGAAGCCCTTGCGCAGGGCGCGGGTCGCCTGGAGGACGGCGACGAACGACACCGACGACTCGTGGGCGATGCCGTGGACGAGCGTGAAGTACGTCTCGCCGTCCTCGGCCTTGTAGTCCGGGAACACCTTCGTGGAGCCGTAGATGCTGGTGCCCTCGGGGAGGGACGGGTGGGGGATCTCGGTGAGGGACTTCTGCTCGATCTCGCTGAGTTCGACGGTTTCGGACATGGCTGTCTCCTTGTACGTGCCGGACTTGAGAGGAGGGGAGGTCGTTCAGTCGTAGAGCGCGGCGAACGTGTCCTTGAAGACCAGGTCGCCGAGTTCGCCGCCGCCGGTCGCTTCGGCGAGGCGGGCGTACTCGCCCGTGAAGTCGCCCCACGGCTGGTCGCTGGCGAAGAGCACCCGGTCGTGGCCGATGCCGCGGCGCTCGATCTCCTTGGCCAGCCAGCGGGGAGTGAAGCCGATGGCCCAGGAGAGGTCGGTGTAGACGTGCTTGCCGGCGGTGATCCAGTCGAAGAACCGGGAACCGGCGAGCTTGATGTGGCCGCTCATCCCGCCGCCGAAGTGCACGAGATGGACGGGGACCTGATCGGCGTACCAGTCGACCAGGTGGCCGACCTCGTCGATGTCGGAGGCGGCTCCGGGGGAGGTGTGGACATGCACCACCAGCCCGTGCCGGGCAGCCACGGCGAAGATGCGGTCGAGGTGCGGGCGGCAGGCCGGGTCGGTCGGGCGCCTGCCGAGCAGGAAGCTCAGTTTCAGTGCCTTCACGCCCCGCTCGCCCGCCAACTCCAATGCCTGGGCGGTTCGTTGCTCGTCCTCGGGGCGCGGGGAGACCCACAGTCCGGCCCGGACGCGGTCGTCGGTCTGGGCGGCCTCGATGGCCAACTCGTTGAAGGAGAAGGCGATCGCGGGATCGGGCACACCGTAGTTGGGGATGACCAGGGCGCGTTCGGTGCCCTCCGCGTCCAGGTCGGCGATGAGCTGCTTGACCGTGGCGCGGGCGGTGGTGTCGGGGTTGACAGGCGGACCGCCGTAGAAGGGGTGGGCGGGCAGGACGCCGATGTGGCGGTGTGCGTCGTAGACCATGGTCGCGGGTTCCTCAGCCGATCGGGAGGGCGGAGGCGAGGTCGGTGGGGGCACCGGTGAGGGTGCCGCACACGTCGGCCAGGCGGCGCGAGGCGTCGATGTGGTTCGCGAGGAACTCCGCGTCCCTGCCCACCGCTTCGAAGCGTCCCGAACCCCACGAGTGCTGCCAGGGCAGGCCCAGGAAGTACAGGCCGGGGATGCTGGTGGCGCCGCGCCAGTGCATCGGGTAGCCGCGGCCGTCGAAGACCGGTGCCTCGATCCAGCGGTGGTCGCGGCGGAACCCGGTCGACCAGACGACGGACGTGATGCCGGCCTCCTCCAGGTCGAGTTCGCGGGGCTGGTCGTCGGGCTCCCACACCGGTATGTAGCGGGGCTCGTCCGGTGCCGCGATGCCATGGGCGGTGATGTGGGCGTCGATGGCGTCCTTGATGCCCTCGGCCACGGCATCCGCGTGGTCGAGGTTCACCTTGAGGTCGTTGGCGAACTCCACTGCCGTACCGCTGACTTCGGTCAGCCGGCCGTAGAGCCGCATACCGTCGCGGGCGAAGGCCCGCAGGTCGATGTCGCGGCCCCCGTCCCGTCCGGTGACGTAGTGGTTGACCCGCATCCGGACCGTGCCCGCGTCGTCGAAGTCGTCGATGCTCCTGGCGTAGTGGCCCATCTCGTCGAGCCAGGCCACACAGTCACGGCCGCGGTAGAAGCGGGCCACGCGCGGTGCGCTGCCGACGGACAGGTGAACCTGGCGGCCGGCGAGGTGCAGGTCCTCGGCTATCTGGCAGCCGGACTGGCCGGTGCCGACCACCAGGACGGCGCCCGGGGGAAGTTGGGCGGGGTTGCGGTAGCGGGAGGAGTGGACCTGGGTGAGCGGGTCGGGCAGCCGCTGGGCCATCGGGGGGAGGGAGGGGGAGTGGTAGGGGCCGGTCGCGATCACCACCTGGTCGGCGGTGAAGTCCCCTTGTGTGGTGGAGAGTTCAAAGACTCCGCTCGCGGAGCGGCGCAGCCTGGTGACCGTCACGCCCTCGACCAACGGCGGCCGGAAGTGGGCGACGTAGCCCTCCAGGTAACGCACGATGTCGTCGCGGACCATGAACCCGTCCGGATCGTCTCCCCGATAGGGGTAACCGGGCAGTCGGCACTGCCAGTTGGGGGTCACCAGACAGAAGGAGTCCCAGCGGCGCTCGCGCCACTCGTGGCCGACCCGGTGGGCCTCGACGACGATGTGGTTGAGGCCGCGTACGCGGAGCTGGTGGCTGACGGAGAGTCCGGCCTGACCGCCGCCGACGACGGCGACGGCGTAGTGTGCGCGGACGGCGAATCCTATCTCGGGCATGACATCCTCCATGCCGCGCGCCGAGGTCTTGCCACCTCGCCGCTCTTCATGGCGACCAACTTCAGCCCTGTGGATGTCCGAACGAAGTCATCGGGAACAAAGGGGAGTTGCGAAAACCTCACCGTTGCCGCAGAGGCAAGGCGGCTATTCGGTGAGCCTGGTGGCCGCCTCCACGGACGGCCACCGCGCGAGCGAGATCATCGCCGTCACCCGGTGGATCAGATAGCCGGCCAGCGGCAGTTCGGCGAAGACCGCGAGGGCCGCCGCCGACCAGACGTCGTCGGTGCCGAAGGCCAGCGACACGTCGAACCACGCGTCGCAGATCAGCAGCACGGCCGAGAAGACCGCCGCCACGATGACCGCCCGGTGCCGCCGCCAGCCGAGCAGCGCGGTGGCCGTCATCGCGAGGACGAGCAGGACGTCGAAGCCGACCCAGGTCACCCGCCACTGGTGCACCTCGTAGGCGGACGGCAGCGTCACCGCCAGCAGAACCGTCCACGGGACCAGACCGACGGCACAGACGGTGAGCAGCTCCAGGGTGTGCCGCCGGTGCCGCCGGGCCCGCTCCAGGATGCCGGGCGGCGGAGGCGGGGTGTCTGTCACCTGCCGTATGCCGGCCTTCGTCGTGTCGTTCACCTTGACTGCTCCGTTCTCAGGAGTCCGGTCATGATCCGGTACCTAAGGCAGGAACAGCCCTGCGCCGCGCTCTCTTCCCGAAGTGCGCGAACACGGATTCCGTGCTTCCACATCGCATCAAACCGGATGGATTATCCCGATAGCGGATGAACGGGGCGGCGGGCTAGACTCGCGCAACCTACGACGCGGGGAAGGTCCGGCATGCGACGGTGGGCCGAATTCGTACTACGGCATCGCAAGGCGGTCGTGGCGTTCTGGGGTCTCGTGCTGATCGCCGGCATCGCGCTGGCCGGCCGGACCACGGACCGGCTCACGATTGACTTCTCCCTGCCCGGCCAGCCGGGCACCGTGACCGCGCACAAGATCGAGAATGCCTTCGGCAGTGGTGGCAACACCAATCCGTATCTCGTCGCGGTCACCCTGCCGGCCGGACAGACCGTCACCGGCCACGAGACGGACGTCTCGCACGTGTTCACCGCCGTCGGCACGGCCGTACCGGGGCTGCGGGTGATCGACGAGGCGAACACCGGCGACAAGGCGTTCCGGACGAAGGACGACCGTACCGCCTACGCGCTGGTCTTCTACCGGTTCAATCCGTCACCCGGCCAGACGCTGCTGACCGACCCGATCCGGACGGCGGCCGAGAAGGCCGCGCCGGCGGGCGCGAAGGTCGGCGTGACGGGCGAGGACCCGCTCGCCTCCGGCGGCGACAACGGGGGCGGCCCCGGAGTGCTCGGCGAGACCCTCCTCGGAGCCGTCGGCGCACTCGCCGTCCTCGCCTTCGTCTTCGCGTCCTTCCTGGCCCTGCTGCCGCTGCTGGTGGCCGCGGTGTCGATCCTCGCGACCTTCGTGATGCTGCTGCCGCTCACCTACGTCACCGACGTGTCGTTCATTGTGCAGTTCCTGGTCGCCCTCATCGGCCTGGGCGTGGCGATCGACTACTCGCTGCTGTTCGTCACCCGCTGGCGCGAGGAGCGCGACCGCGGCCGGGACAACCACGACGCGGTCGTCGTCGCGATGCAGCACGCCGGGCACGCGATCGTGTTCAGCGGGGTCACGGTCGCCATCGGCCTGCTCTCCCTGGTCGTCCTGCCTGTCCCGTTCCTGCGCAGCATGGGCTACGGCGGAGCGCTCATCCCGCTCGCGAGCGTGCTGACGACACTCACCCTGACCCCCGCGATCCTCGGCGGCATCGGACCCAAGGTCGACTGGCCCAAGATCCGGCACGAGAACCGGGCGAGCCGCTTCTGGAGCCGCTGGACCGCCGGCGTCGTACGGCGCCGCTGGATCGCGGCCGGCGCCGCACTGGCCGCGCTCGCGGCCCTCGTCGGCGTCTTCCTCGGCGTCAAGATCGGCCTCGCCTCCTCGGAGTCGCTCGCGAAGAGCGGCCCCGCCTTCGACACCCTGCAGACCCTGGAACGCGGTGGCGTCCCGACCGGCGCGCTCACCCCGATGGAGGTACTGGTCAGCACGGACCAGGCGAAACCCGTCGCCGCCGCCCTCGCCAAGGTCGACGGCGTGACCAGGGTCCTGGTGCCGACCGGGCCCGCGGGCAACCGGGGCGGACAGAGCATCGTCGTCGTCGTCCCGGACACCGAGACGGTCAACTCGAAGAGCGTCGACGTCGTCAAACGGGTCAAGACCGCCACCGAGCACCTGCCCGGCGCCGTCGGCGTCGCCGGAGTCGGGGCGGCCCAGATCGATTTCCTGCACGCCGTCTACGGCAACTTCCCGCTGATGCTCACGATCATCGCGCTGCTCACGTACATCCTGCTGGTGCGCGCCTTCCGCTCGCTGCTGCTGCCGCTGAAGGCGGTGCTCCTCAACCTGATCTCACTGGCGGCGACCCTCGGCCTGATGGTCCTCTTCTGGCAGGACGGCCACGGTTCCGACGCGATCTTCGGCATCGCCGCCACCGGGGCCGTCACCTTCTGGATCCCGATCATGATCTTCGCGTTCCTGTTCGGACTGTCCATGGACTACGAGGTGTTCATCCTCTCCCGCATCCGGGAGGAGTACGACGCCGGCCTCTCCACCGACGACGCGGTGGTCGAGGGCATCGGCCGCACCGGCCGCCTCGTCACCAGCGCCGCACTCATCCTCTTCCTCGCCTTCGCGGCACTCGCCTCGGGACCGGGCACCGACCTCAAGACCCTGGCGACCGGCCTCGGCATCGGCATCCTGCTGGACGCGACCATCGTGCGTATGCTGCTCGTGCCGTCCCTGGTCTCCCTCTTCGGCGGCTGGAACTGGCACCTGCCCGCCTGGGCGGCCCGCCCGCTGCGAGTCCAGCCGTCCTACCCGCACCCGGAACGGCCGGCACCCGAGCCCGCGCCACCCGCGGACTGATCCTTCCTTCGGGGCGCTGCAACTCGGTTGCCCGGCCGACCGGCCGGGGGTCAGGAGCCGCCGGCCCGCGCGCGGAGCATGCGGCTCACCTCGTCCGAGCGCTCCAGGAGCGTGGTGCGGACCACCGGCACCGCTTCCCGGGACGCCTCCCGGGCCCGCTCGATGTACGCCGGGTCGATGGCGTGCAACGGGAAGAGACGGTGCGTGTAGCCGATCGCGTGGATCATTCCCCCTTGGTGCAGCGTCGGGATCGCCTCCAGATAGCGTTCTGCGTAGGGGGCCAGCAACTCGTCCTGGTCCGGGCGCCAGAAGGCCGCCGCCACCAGACCCACCGAGTTGACGGGCACGCCACGATCCACGACCAGCCGCTGCCAGACCTCCGCCTTCGTGGCCGGGTCGGGCAGCGCGGCCCGGACGGTGAGGGCGCGGATCCAGGCGTCGGGGTCGGGGTCGCGCGCGAGCAGGACCTCCGACTCGGAGGTGACGTCGCCGCCCAGTTCCGCGTCGCGGACCAGCGCACGCCAGTGCAGGTCCACGTCGGCACCGGCCCGCTCGCGGAGCCGGTCGAGATCGTCCCTGGTCGTCGCGGTACGGGCCAGCCCGCGCAGCGCGACCTGGCGGCGGCCGGGATCGTCGGCGAGCCGGAGACAGGCCGCCGCCACCGCCGCCGATAGCGCGGTCCGCCCGGCGGCCGGCGCCCACAGTTCCGCGATGTTCGCGGCGAGGTTCAGATAGGGCTCGATCACCGCGTCCGACGTCTCGGCCGCCAGCAACGCGGTGAGGCTCCGCCCGGCCTCCGCCGCCGTGGCCTCGCCGGTCGTCAGCATGTCCCACACGGTGGCCGCGGCCACGCCCCGCGAGATCGCCGTGGGCAACCGTGCCGCCGTACGGAACAGCGCGTCCCTGGTGACGGAGTCCGGACGGGACGTCGCGAAGGTCAGGTCGTCGTCGTTGATCAACAGCACGTCGGCGGGCGGAAGACCGGTCACGGGCGTCCGGGTCTGAGTTACCTCGACACGCACCAGCGCCCGGCGTTCCAGCGCGTCACCGTTCCCCCCGTACGCGCCCACCGCCAGCACCTGCGGACGCGGGCTGCCGTCGGCCACCAGCGTGAGGGTGTCGCCGTCGCGCTCCAGTGTGAAACGGTCGGTGCCCGCGGTCGCCAGCCAGGCCGTGCGCCAGGTGTCCAGGTCGCGGCCACTGGCCTCGGACAGGGAGTCGATCAGGTCCTGGAGCGTGGTGTTGCCCCACGCGTGGCGGGCGAAGTAGGCGGCCATACCGGTCCGGAAGTTCTCTTCGCCGACGTACGTCTTGAGCTGCTGAAGGACGGACGCGCCCTTGGGATAGGTGATGTTGTCGAAGATCGACGCGGCCTGGGCGACATCGTGGATGGGCTGGTGGATCGGGTGCGAGGCGGGGCCCTGGTCGGAGAGGTACGCGCTGATCTTGCCGATCATCAGATGGCCCGCCCACGCGTCGGTGTGCCGGGTGGCGCGCTCGGCCGCCCAGTGGCAGGCGAACTCCGCGAACGCCTCGTTCAGCCAGAGGTCGTCCCACCAGCGCATGGTGACGATGTTCCCGAACCACATGTGCGCCATCTCGTGCAGCAACACCCTTGCGAGCAGCGCGTGTTCGGCGGGGGTCGGCGCGGCCCGCCGCAGGAACCCGTCCGACCACGTCACACAGCCGTAGTTCTCCATCGCCCCGCCGAACTCCGGCATGAACACCTGGTCGTAGCGGCGCTGCGGGAAGGGCATCGCGAAGGCCTCGGCGTAGAAGGCGAGGCCCTGACGGGTGAGGGTGAACATCTCGTCGGCGTCCCGCTCAAGGACCTCGGCGAGCGAACGGCGGGCGTACAGGCCCAGGTCGTGGCCGTCCGCCTCACGGCGGACCTCGTGGAAGGGGCCCGCGTTGATGACGGTGTTGTACGTCGACAAGGGCGGGGTGTCCGGGAAGGTCCACCGGCGGGCCGCGCCCAGCTCCTCCACGCTCGCGTCACCGGAATTGCTGGTGACGGTCCACGCGGCCGGGGCCGTGACGGTGAAGGCGTGCGCGGCCTTGAGGTCGGGCTGGTCGAAGCAGGCCCATACGAAGCGGGCCTCGTCCGGCTCGAAACTCATCCACACGTACACCTCGCCGTCGGAGGGGTCCGTCGCCTTGTGCACGCCCTCGCCGGCGGTCGTGTCGGCCTGCACGCTCTCCACGCGCAGCACGTTGTGCGCGGCGAGACGGGGGAGCTGGATCCGCCCGTCCTCGCCGGGGCCGACCTCGACGCCGTTCAGCGTCGCGCTCAGCACCCGGGCCGCGCAGTCCACGAAGGTGGCCGCGCCCGGCTCACGGCAGCTGAACGCCACGGTGGAGACGGAGCGGACCTCCGGCCCGCCGGGCAGCTCGGTCAGATCGACGTCCACGTCGTAGCGTTCGACCGCGATCAGCGCGGCCCGGAGCTCGGCTTCGGCGCGGGTCAGGCTTCGGATCCCCATGTGTCCTCCCTCGGCAGACAGCGGCCGTCAGCCTATGACGGAGATCGCCGGGCGGCGCGGGGTTTTCGGTGCCCCACGGACGCACCGGCGACGCTGGTGCGAGGGCGACCGTGCTGCGACCGCCCACGCGGACCGGTACGCCGGGTGCTCGCTCCCGCCGGGCGCCCGGCGTACTCGCGGACGGGGCCGTCGGCGCGTCCGGTGCTCGTCCCCGCACGAGCGCCGGACCCCGCCGCCGACCCCGCCGTGTCACCGCCCCCGCAGGCCCGCGCCGATCACCCGGGCGGTACGGCGGGCGGCCTCGGCGAGCCGCTCCAGATGATGTGCCGGATCGGTGAGGACGCAGAGTGCCGCCAGGGGTGTGGCGCCCGGGCCGAACAGCGGAACCGCCGCACAGCACACCCCGCTCACCACTTCCTCCCGGTCGAACGCGACACCCCGCTCCCGTATCGCGGCGGCGTCCCGCGCCCAGGACGCGGGAAGCGGCCCCAGCGGCGGTGCCGGGACGGCCGTGGCCACCAGGACCTTGCCCGCCGCGGTGAACCACGGCCAGGTCATACGGGTCTGAAGCGGACCGGGCCGTTCGGCGTCGTCGGGACACCACTCGACCATCAGCGTCTCGCCCTTCCACAGCACGGCGATCCCCGCCGTCGTCCCCGTGAGCTTCGCCAGCCGGCGCATCGGTTCCCGGGCGACGACCCGCAGCCGGGGATGCGGCTGCCAGGCCCGCCCCAGACGGAACATCCGCGGGCCCACCCGGTAGCTCCCCCCGCACCGTTCGACCGCCCCCAGGTCCGCCAGCTGTTCCAGCAGCCGGTACGCGGTCGTCTTGGGCAGCCCGCAGTCGGCCGCCAGCCTCGTCGGCCCCGCCTCGACGGCCTGCTCCACCGCCTCGAGCAACGCGAACGCGCCCTCCAGCACGCTCCTTCCGCCGACGCTTCCCGTGGCGGCCGGTAACGCCTCGGGCCGCCGTACCGGCACCCGTGTCCCAGGCGCCATCACTTCCCCTGTGATCACACTTCTCGCCCCCGTTTGCCTGTCGCGCAGCCGCCAGGCGACGGCCCTTCCGTGATGCCCGAACGGCGCCCCGGTCCGGGCCCGTTCGCTCCCCAGCAGACTGGCACCGGAGGGTGGCTGGAAACCTTGTCGAAGCCTTGTCGCGCCGCGTACACGTCTGTGAAAGAAAGGAGGAGGCTTTGTGCAGGGGGTGGCGCACACCATGGTGGACGTGCAGTTGCTGGGGCCGGTGGAACTGTCCGCGGCGGGGCGCGCGGTGGAGGTGGGGCCGCCTCAACGCCGCACCGTGATGGCCGCGTTGGCCGTGGACGTCGGCCGGCCCGTCGCGGCGGACGTGGTCATGGAACGGGTCTGGGGCACGCGCGCGCCCGAGGGGGCGCGCGGCGCCGTGCACGCCCATGTCGCCCGGATCCGGCGGGTGTGCGAGCAGGCCATGGAGACCGCGCGCGAACCGGTGTCCGTGGTGCGCCGCTCCGGCGGCTACCTCCTGGAGGCCCGCCCGGACCAGGTGGACGTGTACCGTTTCCGGCAGTTGGTGGAGCAGGCACGCACCGCCGGGCCGGCCGACACCGAGCGGGCCCGGCTGCTGCGCGAGGCGCTGGACCTGTGGCGCGGGGAGCCGCTGTCCGGTCTGCGCGGGCAGTGGGCGGCCCGGATGCGCGAGGCCTGGCGCCGCCAGCACCAGGACGCCGCCGTCGGCTGGGCCCGCGCGGAACTGGGCCACAGCGATCCCGCCTCCGTCATCGGCCCGCTGACCGGCCTGCTCGGCGAGTACCCGCTCGCCGAACCCCTCGCCGAGGCCCTGATGCGGGCCCTGCACGAGACCGGCCGCAGCGCGGAGGCCCTGGACTGCTACGCGGCCGTCCGCAAGCGCCTCGCGGAGGAACTCGGCACCGACACCGGACCGGCACTGCGCCAGCTCCACCAGACGATCCTGCGCGGCCACCGCTCCGGCCCCGCCAATCGGCCCAAACCGTCCGAAGCGGCCCGACCGGCCGAACGTCCCGCCCAACTCCCCATGAGCGTACGGGGATTCACCGGCCGCGACGAGGAACTGACCCGGCTGGAGGAGATCCTCGCCTCGGCGCGGGGCGAGTTCGCCGCCGTGGTGATCTCGGCGGTCTCGGGCATGGCGGGCGTGGGCAAGACAGCCCTCGCGGTGCACTGGGCCCGCCGGGTCGAAGGCGCCTTCCCCGACGGCCAGTTGTACGCGAACCTGCGCGGCTTCGATCCGCAGGGCGCGGTGATGCCGCCGACCGAGGCGGTCCGCGGGTTCCTGGACGCGCTGGGCGTACGGCCGGACCGGGTGCCGCCGGGCCTGGAAGCCCAAGTCGGTCTGTACCGCAGTCTCCTGACGGGACGTCGGATTCTGGTCGTACTCGACAACGCCCGCGACGAGGAACAAGTCCGCCCGCTGCTGCCGGGGGCGGGCGGCTGCATGGCGCTGGTGACCAGCCGGAACCGGCTCACCGGCCTGGCCGCGACCGAGGGCGCCCATCTGCTCGCGGTCGACCCGCTGACCCCGGACGCGGCACGCGACGTCCTGGCGGAGCGGCTCGGGGCGGACCGGGTGGCCGCCGAACCGGAGGCCGTCACGGACGTCGTCACCTGGTGCGCGGGACTGCCGCTGGCCCTGGCGGTCGTGTCGGCCCGCGGCGCCGCCCAGCCACGACGGCCACTCGGCACGCTCGCCGAGGAACTCCGCGAAGCCGGCGGCCGGCTGGACGCGCTCGACGGCGGCGACGAGGCCAGCCAGGTGCGGGCCGTGTTCTCGTGGTCCTACAGCGCGCTCAGCCCGTCCGCCGCCCGGCTGTTCCGGCTGCTGGCCCTGCACCCGGGCCCGGACCTCGGACAGCCCGCGGCTGCCGCCCTGGCCGGCGCCCCGCCGGAGCGCGTCCGCGGACTGCTCGCCGAACTCACCGCCGGACACCTGCTGATCGAGCAGGCTCCGGGCCGGTACACGTTCCACGACCTGCTGCGGGTCTACGCCTGGGAACTCGTCGCCACGTACGACGACGAGTGGGAACGGAGGGCGGCACTGCACCGGATGATGGACCACTACCTCCACTCCGCACGGGCGGCCGACGTCCTGGTGACCCCGCAGCCCAACCCGGTCGCCTCCTCCGCGCCCAGAGCGGGCGCGAACCCGGTGCAGCCCGAGGACTACGACAGAGCGCTGGCCTGGCTCGTCGCCGAACACCCGGTACTGCTGGAGATCGTGCGGCAGCCACCGCCGGGCTTCGACGGCCATGTGTGGCGACTGGTCACCGTGCTGACCACATTCCTGGACCGGCACGGTTACTGGGAGGCGCTGCTGTCCGCCGGGCGCAGCGCGCTCGCGGCGGCCGAACGGGACGGCGACCTGGTCGGCAGAGCGGGCGCCCACCGCGGACTCGGCCTGGCCCTGGACCGGCTCAAGAGCCCGGAACCGGCCAGGGAGCACTACTTACAGGCTTTGGAACTCTTCGCCGAGCTGGGCAGCGATGCGGGGCAGGCTCGTACCCATCAGCATCTCTCGCGGATGTCGGGAGCCCAGGGCGACTCCGGACCGGCGCTGGAACACGCCCACCGGAGCCTGGAGCACTACCGGAGGGCGGACGACCCGGCGGGACAGGCCGCGGCGCTCAACCACATCGGCTGGCTGGAGGCCCATCTCGGCGAACACCACAGCGCGTTGGCGCACTGCGAGCAGGCACTCGAACTCGCCCGGGCGGCCGGTGATGTGAACGGACAGGCCCACATCTCCGACAGCCTCGGCTACATCCAGCACCGGCTCGGCCGCCACCAACAGGCAGTCGACCGCTACCGGGAGGCGGCGGCCCTGTTCCGCGCCACCGGGGAACGCCGCAGCGAGGCCGCCTGTCTGCTCTGCCTGGGCGACATCCACCACAGCGCCGACCAGCCCGGCGCGGCCCACGAGGCCTGGGCCCGCGCCCGCGCCCTCACCGACGAACTCGGCCTGCCCGACGACGATCCCCTCCGCACCGATCTCCACGACCGCATCAGCGAACCGCCCCTGCCGTAGCGGACTCCGCGCCTCCGGTTGCCGACGGTGTGGATGGCCGGCCAAGCGGCGACGGTGGGACCCACGTAACCGCCGGCGTCAGCCCACAGATCGTCCGCAGCAGGGGCGCGGGAATCGCCCCACCGGTCAGCGAGAAGGCGACGACACACAGGAACTGCCAGGCGGTACCCGCCGGGACACCGTGCCAGTCGACGGCGAGGGCCGGCAGGGAGGCCGAGGCCGGCACAGCCGCCCCGCGCCCGGCTCGCGTCGTGACGCGGAACGCGGGCAGGCCCCCACGGACGGGGGGCCAGCGCGATCGCCGCCATGCGCCACCACCACACCCGCCACGACAGAGCGGTGCGCCTGACCGGCCCCGGGCCGGTCACCACGAGCAGACCGACCCACCCCGCGCTCTCCTCAACCGCCTTGCGAAAGGCGGCACTCAGAGGTCGAGCTCCAGCACCGGGGAGTCGCAGCGGCTCACGCAGATCATCATCGTGGTGGCGGTGGGGCGTTCGGGCGGCTCGATCACCGTGTCGCGGTGGTCCGGGAGTCCGGCCAGGACCGCAGTCTCGCAGCTGCCGCAGTAGCCCTCCTCGCAGGAGTAGGGGATGTCCGGGAGCTTCTCCCGTACGACGTCCAGCACGGAACGGTCGGCGGGCACGGTCAGCCGCAGTCCCGAACGGCTCAACACCACCTCGAACTCGCCGTCCGATGTGCCGAGTTGGTCCGAGACCGTGTCGTGGGCCGCGGTGAAGCGCTCCACGTGAAGTGCCCGCGCGGACTCGGCCGTACGGCACAGCGCCGTCACCGCGTCGAGCATCGGCCGGGGGCCGCAGGCGTAGACGGCGTACGCGGGCGGGCTGGCGGCGAGTTCGGCGGCCAGATCCGGCAGACCCGCCTCGTCCTGCGGTACGAGCAGCACCTGCTCCCCGCCCAACGCCACCAGTTCCTCGGCGTACACGAGCCGGGACCGGTCCCGGGCACCGAGGACCAGTCGCCAGGGCAGACCGCGCGCGGTGAGTTCGCGGGCCATCGGCAGCAGCGGGGTGACGCCGATGCCGCCGGCCAGCAGTAGGTATCCCTCTGCGGGCACCAGTGGGAAGCGGTTGACCGGCCCGCGCACCTCCAACTCCCGCCCCACCAGGGCGGATTCATGGATCTCCTGGGAACCGCCCCGGCCCTCGGGCACGCGGTGCACGGCGACCGTCCATGCCTCGCTGTCCGCTACGTCCCCGCACAGCGAGTAGGCCCGTCGCAGCCCCGACGGCAGAGTCAACTCCACGTGCGCTCCCGGCTCCCAGGCCGGCAGGGCGCCGCCGGTCGCCCGGGTCAGTCGCAGTTCCACCACGTCGTGGGCGACCCAGCGGGCCTGCCGGACCAGGAGCCGTTCGGTCGTCGTGCGAGGGGAGCCGAGGTCAGAAGACACGGAAGTACTCCCGCTGTTCCCAGTCGGTCACCTCTTGGCTGAAGCGGTCGATCTCGGCCCGCTTGATGCTCGCGTAGTACGCCACGAAGTCCTTGCCGAGCCGGTCGGCGAGCATGCGGTCGGACTCCAGCGCGTCCAGGGCCTCGCCCAGCGAGCGGGGGAGCGGTTCGGCGCGGGCCGCGTAGGGCTCGTCGGCGGCCGGTCCCGGTTCAAGTCCGCCCGTCACGCCCTCCAGTCCGGCGGCGAGTTGGGAGGCGAGGTAGAGGTAGGGGTTGGCGGCCGGCTCACCGATCCGGTTCTCCAGCCGGGTGGACGAGGGCCCGTCACCCAGCACCCGCACCATCGCCCCGCGGTTGTCCCGCCCCCACACCGCACGGTCCGGCGCGAGCGACAGTGAGCGAAAGCGCTTGAAACCATTGAGAGTCGGGGTCGAGAACGCACTCGTGGCCCGCGCGTGCCGCAGCAGCCCACCGAGAAAGGCGGTCCCGTACGGCGACAACGGCGGCCCGGACGCGGTGGGTTCGCCGCCCTCCGGAGCGAAGACACCCACGCCGTCCCGCACCATGCTCTGGTGCAGATGCCAGCCGCTGGAGAACACGCCCGGCAGATGGGGGCGGCACATGAAGGTGGCGTGGTGGCCGTGGCGGGCGGCGACCTGCTTGACGGCGCTGCGCAGCAGGACCATCGCGTCGGCCGTGCCCAGGCCGTCGGCGGGCTGGAGAGTCAACTCCACCTGGCTCGGCCCGAATTCGATCTCCAGGCTGCGCAACGGCAGCCCCAGGTCCTCGATGTTCGCGCGCAGGATGTCGAGGATGGGGTCGAGTTCGTCGTAGCGCAGCTCGCTGAGGTACTGGTAGCCGTGGTTGAGCATGGCGACCTCGGGCGCGGCGCCCGGCTGGCCCTGGTCGCCCGGGCCCAGCCGGGGGTCGTCGAGGCGGAAGAGGTGGAACTCCACCTCCAGGCCGGTGCGGTAGGTCAGTCCTTCGGCCTGGTCGAGGACCGAGCGCAGCAGTCCGCGCGTGCAGAGCGGTACCGGTGCGCCGGTGGTGAAGCGCAGGTCGCACAGGAGCCAGCCCGTGCCCGGCGACCACGGCAGTATCCGGAAGGTCGACGGGTCGGGCACCATCACCATGTCGGCGGCGCCCCGCAGTTCGGGCAGCCCGAGGGGCGTCTCCTTGGTGAAGAGAGGGAAGACGGTCCGCCCGGAGGTGTCCTTGGCGAGCAGGGACGAGGCGATGCCGGTGCCGTCGCGCAGCACATTGGGCAGTTCGCCCACGGTGACGGTCTTGCCGCGCAGCAGTCCGTGCTGGTCGGCGAAGACCAGCCGTATCACCGTCATCCCGCCGCTCTCGGCGCGGCCGAGTATCTCCCTTGCCGCGTCGGCCTGTTCGGGGTTCCACAGGCCATGGCGTTCGATGAATCCCACGCGGCTCAGCCGTCCGTTCCCACTGGCCGCGCCCAACTGCTGTCGGCGCGCTGTTTGTCGGTGACGGCCGTCCAGTGCTCCAGCCAGCCCTCGGTCGGGCCGATCCCGTCCAGGGCGACCGGGCCGTGCAACCGCCCGGCCTCCTCGGACGGCAGCACCAGCGGCGGGTCCTCCCCGCGCTCGAGGGCGCTGACGGCCTCGCCGAGCATCCGGCGGTACATCACGATGGCCTTGTCGGAGCGGCCCAGATGCTCGCGGGTACGGTCCTGGACGGACCCCTGCCCCTCGACGGCCCACTGGTCGTGCACGTTGATGTCGAAGCCGAGCCCGGTGTACGTAGTCGTCCGCTGCTCCACCGGGTCGTAGCCGTAGCCGTTCGCGCGGCCGAAACGCGGCCGGTAGTCGGGCAGGGTGACCGCGCCGACCCGCTGCCGGCGCATCTCCGCCCGGTCGACCGGGCCGCCGACACTGGTGAACAGGGCGTACCAGTAACTGGAGTTGTCGTCGATCGGCACATGCCACTGGGTGATCGCGGTCTCCGTGTCCAGCGGGATGTGGAAGGCGTGCGGGAACACCTGGTGGGTGATACGGACATGGGTACGGCTGCCGTCCATCGGCAGGCCCTGAGTGTCCGTGCCGTCGAGCGTGCGCCGGGCGGTGATGCGGATGCCGTACGGGGTGCGGACGGCGTCGATGTCGGGGCGGCCGTACTCGCGAAGGATTTTCGTCATCGGGAGGTCGGTGCCCTGGGAGGCGGCGCGGAACTGTTTGCCGTAGGCGTCGGCGGGGTCCTCGTCCTGGAAGAAGCGGTGGAGGTAGGAGGCGTGGGCGGGGTCGATGCCGACCTCCAGGGCCTGGAGCCAGTTGCACTCCAGCAGCCCTTTCCAGGCGAAGGCGTGGTCGGCGGGGGCCTGGAAGCAGTCCAGGGCGGGGAGTTGGGGCGGTTCACCGGGGCCGAGATAGCCCCAGATGATGCCGTTGATCTCGCGGACGGGGTAACTGCCCAGCCGTACACGGGACTTGAGCGGACTGTCGACGGGCTCGGCGGGCGTGTCGAGGCACGAGCCGTCACGGGCGAACAGCCAGCCGTGGAAGCAGCAGCGCAGCCCACCGTCCTCCAGGCGGCCGAGGGCCAGGTCGGCGCCCCGGTGCGGGCAGCCGCGGTCGACGAGACCGAGTTCGCCCTCCTCGTCACGGAACAGGACCAGGTCCTGGCCCATCACCTTGGGGGCCACCAGCGGTCGCACGCCGTCGAGTTCCTCGCCGAGGGCGATCGGCTGCCAGTAGCGGCGCATCCACTCACCGGCCGGGGTACCGGGCCCGGTCCGGGTGAGCCGGGTGTTCTCTTCCTCGCGCATGGGACGCCTTTCGGGGGAGGGGGCGCGGTCAGCCGCAGCAGTGGTCCGGGACCGTGGGGCCCGGGGCGTGGCAGGAGACGGGGGCGGGCACGTCCAGGGCCGGGTTGCGGTCGAAGAAGCCGTCGGGCTCCAGGCGCAGCCGCGCCCTGGCCACCGGCATCACTGGCCACTCCTCGGGGCGCGGGAAGTGGTGCGAGCCGACCGTGGCCCACAGCACCAGGTCGGCGCCGTCCAACGACCGGTTCTCCTCCTGCCACTTGTGGACACCGTCCGCACCCGGTTCGGCCTGGTTGGGGTACTCGCCGCCGACGAACCGCCGCTCCGCGTCGTAGGCCGTCGCCCACAACTGCCGCCCCACGAACGGCGCGCGGCGGGCGCAGACACTGTCCTCGCGCACAGGCAGCACCGCCGTGTTCTCCAAGTGCACGCGGTAGGCGGTCGGTTCGCCCATGCGGTTGCGGGACTCGGTGCTCTCCACCCGCCAGTGCAGCGCGCGCGTCGGGTCGGTGCGCCGGGCGCCCTCCGACTCGCTGAGGATCGGCCGCAGCACGGTCCGGGCCGCGTTGCCGTACGGGTCGAGGACCGGGTCGGGCTCGTGCTCGGCGGTGACCTCCACCAGCCGGTTGGGACCGCCGTCCACCGCCATGTCGAGGCGGACGCTGAAGAAGTGCTGGTGATTGGTGACCGCGACGTTCGGCGCGACCCGGCGCGCGTACGGCGTCGCCTCGTCCTCCTCGACACCGGTGGCGGAGAGGATGCCGGTCATCTTGATCTCCAGCATCACCGAACCGTCCTGGTACAGCGACCAGTAGAAGCCGTAGTCGTAGTTGGCGACCGTGGCGAACGCCGAGATGATCAGCCGGCGCGAACGGCGCACCTCCGTACGGCCCGTGCGGCCGTCGTGGTGCTTCCACAGGATGCCGTCGTCCTCCTCGTGTACGCACACGGCGTTGGGAATGAGCCGGGGCACGCCGTCGCCGCCGAGCACCGCCGCGTCGAAGTACTGGATGACACCGAGGCAGTCGCAGCCCAGGGCAAGGGAGTTGGTGAGCGGACCGGCGCCGTACTCGCCCCAGTCGAAGAAGTTCTTGCGGTACTGCGTGGACGCGGTGTCGAAGTAGGGGACGTACATCTCGTTGACGGCCGCACGCCGGATCACCTGCCGGGGACCCTTCCCGGCCGCCGCGAAGGACAGGTCGTGCAGCACCAGCCCCTCGCGATGACTGAAGCCGACCCGCACCGACCACCCCTGCCAGTCGATCCGCTGACCGGTGACCGTGAAACTCGGTCCGTCCGGCTGGACGACCTCAAGCGGCCTCAGCCCCGGGCGCTCGGCCACCGTCCCGGCCGCGAACACGCCCGACTCCTCCGACAGCGGCACCACTCCGTGGTCCTCGATGTGCAGGATCTCCATGGTCTCCATGTCGATGATCGGCACGACCCCCTGCACCGGACGGGCATAGCCGTTGTCGTCCTCGGAGACGCGGTGCCAGACGCTGCCCCAGGTCAGCCGGCGGCCCGCGTACTCGGGCGGTTCGAAGCCGCCGATCGACTCCGGGTCCACCATGACCAGCGACACGTCGTGGATGCCGCGCAGCGCGAGCGCCTCCCGGAAGCGCGGGTCGGCGCGGCAGGCGGCGGCGGCCTGCCGCGCCTCCTCCGAGGAACAGCCCGGACTGCGGACGTCCAACTCCCGCCAGGCAGTGGCCTGCGGCTTGTCGCCGAGTTCGAGATCGACCTCGAAGGCATGGCGGACGGAGGGCGAGAACACCACCGCGCGGGCCCGCCGGGTCTCCCCGGGCGCGGCACGACGGGCGTGGTCCTCGTCCAGCGCCACACCCCAGAACCGCGCGTCGTCGGGGACCCGGGTGTCGGCCCTCAACACCTCTACGACGGTGGCGAGTTCGGTAACGGTCAGAGGGTCGAGCGGATGCGGTGCGTCGGCCGGTACGGGCTCGGGGGCGAGAGTGCTCACAGGGAACTTCCTTCCAAGGTGGTGCCGCCGTCGGCGCGCGGATCGGAGGCGCCGTCCAGCCGACCGCCGGCGGACAGCCGTACGGCCTGGGTGTGACCGGCCAGATCAGTACGGCCCGGCGCCACGACGACCGGAACCGCCGACGGGAACGCGCTCGTGGCCGCCGGGACGGACCCCGGCTCGGCCAACAGGGTCGGTGACTCGTGACCGATGTCGCGGGCGCCGATCACCCAGCGCGGACGGTCCAGTACGGCGGCCGGATCGGCGGCCGGGTCCATCAGACCGGGCACGGTCTGGGCGAGGATCTGCGGCTGCGCCCGGCCGCCCTGACAGCCCGCCGCGAGCAGCAGGTCGGCGGACCGGCCGAGCACGGGACAGAGGGTGTGCGGGGGACGCAGGCCGGGGCCGACGAGGGCCGGATGACCGGGCAGCAGACTGAACGCCGAGCCGCGGTTGTGCAGCACGATGCCCGTCTCCGGGTCGCAGATACCGGAACCGAAGGTCTGGTACACGCTCTGGATCAGCGAGACGGCCAGCCCGGACTCGTCCACGGCGGTGATCGCGACGGTGTCCCCGGCGGGCCGGAAGGGCGGTTCGGGCGGCCGCGCACCGGCGAGCGGAGCCGGGCGCAGCAGTCCGTCCAGGTCGACGGGCGTGGGACCGAGCGGGTCGCCGAGCAACAAGTCCCTTGCCACCGAGGCGTCTTGGCAGCGGGTGCCCAGCACGCCGGTGCGCTCCGGTTCGGGCAGCTTCGCAACCGAGACGGCGGTCTCCAGTACGGCCAGCAGGCTCGCCCCCTGACTCGGAGGCGGTGCGGTCCACCACCGCGTACCGGCCACGTCCAGCGTCAACGGCTCGACGCTCGCCGCCTGATGCGCCGCGAAGTCGCTCGCGGTGAGTGAACTCCCGGCCCGGCGCAGGCCGTTCACCAATGCCTCGGCGACCGCGCCCCGGTAGAAGGACGACGGGTCGTCGGCGAGCGTGCGCAGTACCGCGGCCAGCCGGGGCTGGGGGAGCGGGTCGCTCTCGGCGAGGGGTGCACCCTCGGGGCCGGTCAGCAGCGCGGTGAGCCCGGGGTCCGCGGCGATCTGCGGGGCCCGCTCACGGATGGCGCGCGCCAGACCCGCCGAGACGGTGGCCCCGTCCTCGGCCAGTTCGGCGGCGTCCCGCAGTGCGGAGGTCAGGGCGCCGGGCGTGCCGTGGGCCTGGGCGAGCGCGGCCCAGCCCGCGACCACACCGGGCACGGTCACTGTCTCCGGGCCCTGCGCGGGCATCCGCTCGTCGGCAGCGCGCAACGCGTCCACGTCTACGGCCTGTGCGACGGCTCCCGCCGAGATCACCGCGCGCACCGAGCCGCCGGGGGCGTGGACGAGGGCGATCAGGTCGCCGCCCAGGGAACACTGGTGGGGGTAGACGACGGTGAGAGCGGCGGCTGCCGCCAGGGCCGCGTCCACGGCGTTGCCGCCCCGCTCGGCCGCCCGCCGTGCAGCCGTCAGCGCCGCCGGGTGCGGTGCGGCGAGGATCAGCGGGGAGGCGGCTGTCATGCCTCGTCCCTGGGGAACAGCACAGTGCGGGAGGGAGCTGCCTCGGCGCCCTGCAGGGGCAGGGGGAGGGAGATCATGTCGTAGACCCCTGCCGTTGTGTGCAGGAGATCCACCACCTCCAGGATCAACACCTCGGCCGCGCAGAGGAGTTGATGGGTCTCCCAGTGGGTGGTGTAGGCGACCGCCTCGATGCTCAGGTAGTCGATTCCCGCGGTGCGTACGCCGGCCTCTATGAGCCGCTCGGCGCCGTCCGGGGCCAGGCCGACCCACTGCCGGGCCTTCCACGGGCTGCGCAGTACGCCCTCCGAGTTGCTGGTGCGCAGCAGCACGCGTTCCTCGGTGCCGAGGCCGGCCGCGTCGAGATCGGCGGCGGTGATCTGCTCCTCGACGTGGGTCAGGTCGAGGACGCGGGCGGTGCCGTTGAGGGCGGACAGATCGAGCCGGTCGACGGTCTTGCCGCCGTCGACGAAGTGGGCCGGAGCGTCGATGTGGGTGCCGGTGTGGGCGCCGATGCGCCAGCGACTGACGTTGGAGGGATCGCCGGCGGTGCGGGACTCCACGATCTCCACCTCGGGGCGGCGGCCCCAGTGCAGCATGCCGGGGTGGATGGGAACGGACACGTCGATCGCCTTGGCGAAGTCAAGATTCATGCGGCCCTCCTATTGGATGCGGATATCATGGAAGTGGATCCAAAAGTGCGTGGCTGTGGACGCCCCGGGCCGCGTGGGAAACTGCTCCACCACCGCGCACCCCCCGACCGCCCCCGAGAAGGGTTTGACCGACTCCCATGACCCCCCAGACTGACGACGAACCCCTCGTCGACGACATCGCGGCCCGCATCCGCGCGCGGATCATGAACGGCGAGCTGGCGATCGGAAAACCGCTGCGCCAGGCGGCGCTGGCCACCGAGTTCGGGGTCAGCCGCACACCGGTGCGCGAGGCGCTGCGTCAGCTCCAGAACGGCGGGCTGATCGAGATGCAGCCGAACCGTGGCGCGGTGGTCCGGGTGCCCGCGCCCTGGGAGGTGCGCCAGGCGTACGAGGTGCGCGCCGAACTGGAGGGCATGGCGGCCCGGCGCGCGGCCTCCCGCATCACGGAACGCGGGCTCGCCGCACTGCGCGAGCACAACGCCGTTCTGTGTGAGGCGGTGGCGCGGGCCACCGGTGAGGGGACGGGGGCCGGGAGCACCGCTACCACAGCGGCGAACGACTGCTTCCACACCGTCATCTGCGAAGCGGCCGACAACCCCTGGCTGACCCGGATGATCGACCGGATCAACGAGAGCTTCCCGCGCAACGTGTCCTCGCTCGCCCTCGCCGGCGACGAACGCCACCGGCAGTTGAACACCCGTGAACACGAGGCCGTGATCGAGGCGTTGGCCGCCCACGACGCCGACCGCGCCGACGCGTTGATGCGCGAGCACGTCATCAGCTCCGGCGAGCATCTGACGGCCTGGTACGAGCGCCGGTCCCAGACGGTGTTCCACGGCTGAGTGGATTGTGCGGCGCCGCCTCATGACGTTCCGCCGGGGAACAGCCGCGCCGGGGCCAGGAAGCCCAGGTCCGGGCGGGCGATCCCGCACACGAGGTCGGCCAGCGCCTCGCCGATCGCCGGTCCGAACTTGAACCCGTGCCCCGAACACGCCGAGCCCAGCAACACCTGAGGTACGCCCGGCAGTTCACCGACCACGAAGCGCCGGTCGGCGGTCATGGTGTAGAGGCACGTCAGGCTCTCCGACACCGGCCCCGCACCGGGCAGCACCTGCGCCACCGCCTCGCTGAGCAGAACCAGTTCCTCGACGGTGGCTCGGGGGCGAGGAGCCTGCGGGTCCCAGGTCGGGCCGCTGTCCAGTCCCGCCTTGAGACCGCGGCCGTCGGTCGCCGGGAAGCCGTACAGCAGGCCCTGCGGCAGATCGACGGAGAAACTGCCCAGGCCGGAGGGGCCGAGCGGTCCCGACGGGTCGGCGGCGAAGTAGGCGTTGACGATCCGGGTGACCGTCAGGTGTGGCGCGAGGGAAGGGACTTGGGCTCCGGTCCAGGGGCCGGTGCACAGCACCAGGCGGCGGGCCCGCAGGACGGCCCCACCGGTGCGGACCAGGACTTCGTCGCCGTCCGCTTCCCAGCCGAGGACGGGAGAGTTGTCCTCGACACGTGCTCCGGACCGTTCGGCCAGGGCCAGTTGGGCGCGGAGCGTCTCCTGCGCGTCGATGATCCCGGCCCGGGGGTCGTGCACCGCGGTGAATCCGGTGGGCAGTCGCAGCCCCGGGAAGATTCGTGCCGCCTCCTCGGCGTCGACTTCCCGGCAGCCGGGGCCGCGCAAGGGGTCCGGACGGTCGTTCGGCGCCGCGTACAATCCGCCCGTGATGTCGAGCAGTTGGGCCTTCGAGGCGCCCTCCAGCTCCGTCCACGCCTGGTAGGCGGTGTCGACCAGGGCGTCCCAGTCGGGGTGGGGATAGGCGCGGCGGATCATCCGGGTCGCCCCGTGCGACGAGCCCAAGTCATGGCCCAGGTCGTACTGTTCGAGCCCCAGGACGTCGAGTCCGCGCGCGGCGAGGTGACGCAGGGTGGCGCTGCCGTGGACGCCGAGACCGACCACGATCGCGTCGTGGCGACGGGAGTCGGGGTGCGTGGTGCGCGGGGTGGGAGTGGGGGCCGTGGGCGGTACGGACTCGATCCCGGCCCCGGCTTCCGCCCCCGCGTCCCGCCGTTCCGCGGCCGACGCCATGTCTCGCCCGTGCAGGCACACGATCTCGCGCACCGCCTCCACCAGGGCGTCCAGATCGTCCTCGTCGTTGTAGACGTGGACGGAAGCCCGGACCACCTTGGTCAGCCCCCGGTGGTCCATGTCCCAGCGGCCGTGTCCGGCCGGTACTGCGATCAAGTGGACGCGCCGGTAGGCGAGTTGGCGCTGGACCTCGGAGGCGTCCAGTCCGTCGACCACGAAGGTGACGATGGCGCCGCCCGCGGCCGGCGGATCGGTCACGTGGACGCCCGGCAGTGCGGAGAGGCGTTCGCGCAGCGTGGTGGCGAGGGCGGCCAGGTGTCGGGCGACGGTGTCCACACCGAGTGCGCCGAGGTCGGTCAGCGCGGCGCCGAGGCCGAGACGCAGGGCGTGTGCGGCTTCCCAGAGTTCGAAGCGTTTCGCGTCCGGCACCAGTTCCCAGCTGCGCTCCGCGGTCCACCGGGCGCCCCGGACGTCGGGTGCCTCGGGGGCGAGCCGGTCCAGGAGCGGGCGCCGGACCGCGAGCAGGCCGGTGCCGCGCGGCCCGCGCAGGAACTTGCGGCCGGTGCCGATGAGCAGATCGCAGCCGATGGCACCCATGTCCACCGGCAGCTGACCGAGCGACTGGGTCGCGTCCAGCAGGAACGGCACGCCGTGGGCACCGGCCAACGCGCCGATCGCGGCGGCGGGTTCGACCAGTCCCGAGGAGGTCGGCACATGGGCGGCCGTCACCAGAGCCGCGGGTCCCGCCCGCAGCGCCGCCTCCAGTGCCTCCAAGTCCACTGCCCCGTCGGGGCCGTTGGGCAGGAGCTCGACCTGGACACCGTGGTCGCGTTCGACCGACAGCAGGTGCAGCGCGCTGCTGACGTAACTGGATCGGGCCGCCAACACCCGGTCCCCGGGGCGCAGTCGAAGCGCGGAGACGGCCCGCTGCCAGCCGGCCGTCGCGCTCTCGACGAGGGCGACCTCCTCCAGCCGGGCGCCGATGAGTTCGGCGGTACGCGCGTAGACGGCCTCCAGGGCGGGAGCCGCGTGTTTCGCGGCCTCGTAGCCGCCGGACAGGCTCTCCGCGCGGAGGTGGTCGATGACCGCCTCGACCGTGCCGTTGGCGAGCAGGGCCGCACCGGCCGAGTTGAAGTGGTGACCGGTGAACGAGCCCGGAGTGCGCGCGCGTTCGGCCGCGATGTTCAGGGTGCGCGGGGGAGGGGGACTCGGGTGCGAAGCGGCCGTACCGGCCGTCACGGGCGCGCTCACAGGGCGATCGTCACGCTCTTGAGCTCGGTGAACCCGTCGACGGCGGCGTCGCCGAGGTCCCTGCCGAGGCCTGACTGCTTCATCCCGCCGAAGGCCACGGCGGGGTCGAACTCGTTGTACGTGTTGACCCACACGGTCCCCGCCTCCAGCGCGGCGGCGGTGCGATGGGCACGGGCCAGACTGCCGGTCCACACCCCGGCGGCGAGCCCGTACTCGCTGTCGTTGGCCAGGGCGATCGCCTCCTCCTCGCTGTCGAAGGGCAGGATCGTGGCGACCGGGCCGAAGATCTCCTCCCGGGCGATCCGCATGTCGGAGGCGACCTCGGTGAACACCGTCGGCGGCACGAACCATCCCGGCCCGGGCAGCGGTTCGCCGCCCACAACCACCTCGGCGCCCTCGGCGCGGCCCAGTGCGACATAGCCGGTGACCCGGTCGTACTGCTCCTGAGACACCAGCGGACCGATGTTGATGCCGCCCGTCAGCCCCGGGCCGATCCGCAGCGCCTCCACGGCCGGCACCAGCCGGTCCAGGAACTCCTTGACGATCGTGCGCTCCACCAGCAGCCTGCTGCCCGCCGTGCACATCTGCCCGGAGTGCCCGAACACCGCGCGCACGGAGTTCGGCACGGCCGCGCCGAGATCCGCGTCCGCGAAGACGATGTTGGGGGACTTGCCGCCCAGTTCGAGCGTGAGCCGCTTCAACGACGGCGCCGCCGCGGCCATGATGTGCCGCCCGACCTCCGTCGACCCGGTGAAGGACACCTTGGCGACGCCGGGATGGGCAACCAGTTCCGCGCCCGTACGCCCGTCACCGGTCAGCACGTTCACCACGCCCTCGGGCACGCCCGCCTCCAGGCAGAGCGCGGCCAGCCGCAGCGCGGTGAGCGGAGTCTGTTCGGCCGGCTTGACGACGACCGTGCAACCGGCGGCCAGGGCGGGGGCGAGCTTCCAGGCGGCGATCATGAAGGGGAAGTTCCACGGCAGTACGGCGGCCACCACGCCCACCGGTTCACGGACGCTGTAGACATGCCGATCGGGACCGGCCGCGTGCACGGTGCCGGCGAGCCGGGTCGGCGTGCCCGCGAAGTGGCGGATGGCCTGCAGCCCCAACTCCACGTCACCGCGGGCGCGTTCGACGGCCTTCCCGTTGTCGAGGGTGTCCAGCACCGCCAGTTGTTCGGCGTCGCGCTCCACCAGGTCGGCGAGACGCAGCAGCACGTCACGGCGCTGCCGGGGCGGAAGCCCGCGCCAACGACGGTCCCGGTGCGCCGCGTCGGCGGCCTCGACCGCCGCCGACACCTCGGCCGGGCCCGCCTGGGCGACCGTGGTGAGCTGCTCCCGCGTGGCGGGATCGAGCACCGGGATGCGTTCCGTCGCGGTGCCGGTGGTCCACTCCCCGCCGATGAGCATGGGCTCGCAGTCCGGCAACCGGGGAATCACGATGCTGGGGTCCACCTGGTTCTCCTTCACGCCTGGCGTCCGGGACGGTGAGTGGGGTCGGGCCACGGTTCGCGGACCGCCGTGGACACCGCCCGGGCTGTGGTCAGGACGCAGCGGTCGAACTCCGCCTCGCCGTGCTTGGGGTTCGCGTCGGCCACGTCCCGGCCCCACACCCCGGTCTCGCTGACCTGGTCCATGCGGTAGTCCCAGAACGAGTCGACGTCGACATGGGAGGTGGCCCGCTCCATCCGCACCAGCTCCGGCGCGAGGTGGAGCATCACGGACGTCTCGAAGAAGTTGGCGTGCATCAACGCCCGCCCGTAGGTGACATGTCCGTCGACCTCGGGCCCCGGGTACATCGTCACGTACCCCAACGCCCGCACCCGCGCGTCCCGGTGACGGACCCTCAGCTTCTCGGCCGACACGTCGAGCGCGCCGTTGTTCCAGATGTGCCCGTTGAGCAGGACGAACTGCCGCACTCCGGAGGCGTACAGCGAGTCGATGACGTCCTCGACCACGGCGATCATCGTCTCCGGCCGCAGCGCCACCGTTCCCGCGAAGTCACCGTGGGACGCCGACACGCCGAAGCTCAGCGGCGGTACGACGGGCACGCCGGTCAGCGCGGAGACGCCGAGGGCGACCGCTTCGCAGATCTTGGTGTCCACGGCGAGGGGGAGATGGGGGCCGTGCTGCTCGGTGGCGCCGACAGGGATGATGACGGCGTCCTGGACCGCGGCCGTCGACTCGGCCTCCGGCCAGGTCAGTTCCTCCCACAGCACCGGCACTCCGGATCCGCCCAACTGCGCGGCGAGTTCGGGGACATCGAGCCCTGTGGGGATGATCCGCCCGGACGGACCGGTGACGAAGACGGACGACATGGCTCTCCTCTCCTCGGGGCCGGTGGTGCTCACCATCGGCGTCGGCTCTTCTCGGGCAGCAGGTCCAGGGCGCGCAGCGGAACGGCCTCGTCCCCGTCGACCGTGGTGACCCACACGGTGGCGTCCGGGCAGTAGTCGCTGATCAGCTCGCGGCACACCCCGCACGGGGCGATGATCCGGAACCAGCCCGCCGGTTTGATCTGCACCGACACCACCGACGTGATGCTCAACTCGGCCCCGGCGGGCAGCGCGCCCCGGGCGGTGCCCATGGCCACTCCTTCGGCACAGATCGAACTGCGCCGGCAGGAACCCTCCACATGGACCCCGGTGTGGACCCGGCCGTCCGCCGTGCGCAGCGCGGTCGCGACCTCGTGACGGCCCGACTGCCACACCCGGGCGAGCAAGTGCTGTGCGGTGGCGAGGAGTTCGACGTCGTCCTCGCTCATCGACGGCGGTACGGCCACGGGCCGCACGTTCGCGGCGCTCATACCGTCAGCCCCAGCAGCCGGGCCATGTTGCCGCCTTCGACCAGCGCCCGGTCCTTCTCGTCCTCGACCGCCTTGGCGATCTTCATGCGCTCCAGGTCGAAGTCGGAGCCCGGCCACTCGCTGCCCATGAGGATCTTCTCCGGTCCGAGCCGCGCGTAGGCGCGCTTCACGTCGCTCATCAGCGTCGCGGACGTCTCCAGGTACACGTGCGGCTGCCGTTCGGCCACGATGATCGCCTCCGGCACGTTCCACACCGCCCCCATGTGGGCGATGATCGTGGGCACTTGGGGGTGGTCCCGGGCGATCTCCTCGATGGCCAGCGGCGCGCAGAACGCGTCGTCGAGAGCGTTGATGAGGATGAGCAGCCCGCGCCGCGCGCACGCCTCGAAGACCGGGTCGAGGAGACCGTGGTCGGCGACGTGATAGCCGTGCAGGCTCGGGTGCAGCTTCAGCCCCACCAGACCTGCGTCGGCCATCCGGTCGATCTCGTCGAGCGCGTCGTCGGCCTGCGGCATCACCTGCCCGAAACCGAAGAACCGGTCCGGGTACATGGCCACCAGCGAGGCGATGAAGTCGTTCTCGATGCGCTGCGCGAGCGAGCACACCATCGCCATGTCCACCCCGGCCGCGTCCATCCGGTCGAGGATGCGCCGCGGCTCGAAGGGCTTGTACGGCGGCGGGGCCTGGCCCTTGCGGGTGCCGGTGAGGTAGTCGGAACGGCCGCGGACGTCCTGAGTGGTGTTGTACGCGTCGATGATCAATGCGATTCGTCCTTACCCGCTGCTCGCGGCTGGCTGGAGATCAGGGGGAAATGACAGCGCGCACTGCGGCCCGGCGCGATCTCGCGCAGCTCGGGTGCGCCGGTGCGGCACTGCTCCGTGGCGATGGGACACCGGGTGCGGAACAGACAGCCCTCGGGCGGATTCGCCGGATCGGGCAACTCGCCCTCCAGTACCTCCTGTTCACGTTTCTCCCCGGGACGCAGCACCGGCACCGAGGACAGCAGCGCGCGGCTGTAGGGGTGCGCGGGGGCGGCGAAGAACGCGTCGCGGGAGGCGATCTCGATGATCTGGCCGAGGTACATGACCGCGATCCGGTCGGCGATGTGCCGTACGACGCCCAGGTCGTGAGAGATGAACAGCATCGTCAGGCCCCGGTCGCGGACCAGGTCGGAGAGCAGGTTGAGCACCTGCGCCTGGATGGAGACGTCCAGCGCCGAGACCGCCTCGTCGGCCACCACGAACTGCGGTGAGGAGGCCAACGCCCTTGCTATGCCGATGCGTTGGCGCTGCCCGCCGGAGAACTCGTGCGGCCTGCGCGCGCCGGCCTCCGCGCCCAGCCCGACCAGGTCGAGCAGCTCGGCCACCGTCTTCGTGGCCTCGGCGCGGGTGGCGCCGCGTGCTCGGAGGAGGGGTTCGGCGACGAGGTCGGCGATCCGGCGGCGCGGATTCAGCGAACCGAAGGGGTCCTGGAAGACCATCTGCAACTCGGCGCGCGTACGGCGCAGTCGGCGCCCGTGCAGCCGGGTGAGGTCGGTGCCGTCGAACTCGATGCGGCCCGAGGCGGGTTCGATGACACGCAGCAGGGCCCGGCCGAGCGTGGACTTGCCGCAGCCCGACTCACCGACCAGACCGAGGGTCTCGCCCTGGAGGATGTCGAGGTCGACGTCCCGCAGCGCCCTGACCCGGCCGCCCGCGCGTCCCGGGTACTCGACCCGCAGTTCGCGGGCCTGGATGAGCGCGGCGGTCATCCGATGCCTCCCTGGGAGCGGGCCGTGGCGCGGGCGGGCGAGGGCAGCACGCAGGCGTCCAGATGGCCGTCCTCGCCGTGGCGCCGCCGCAGTACAGGACGCTCGGAACACGCGTCGTGGACGAAGGGACAGCGGGGCGCGAACGCGCAGCCGGACGGTCGGTCCACCCCGGTCAGGGGGCTGCCCGCGATGGTCGGCAGCCGTCGTACGACAGGACCGCCGATCGGTGGGACGGAGCCCAACAGCCCCATCGTGTAAGGGTGTTGGGGGTGGAACAGCACCTCCTCGCGCAGTCCCTGCTCCACGATCCGGCCCGCGTACATCACCGCCACCCGGTCGGCGACCTCGGCCACGACGCCCAGGTCGTGGGTGATCAGCAGGACGGAGGTGCCGTGGTCGCGCTGGACACGTTTGAGGACGGCGAGGACCTGGGCCTGGATCGTGACGTCCAGGGCGGTGGTGGGTTCGTCGGCGATCAGTACGGCGGGGTCGTTGGCCAGGCCCATCGCGATCATCACACGTTGGCGCATGCCCCCGGAGAGCTGGTGGGGGTAGGCACGTGCCGTGCGGTCCGGGCCCGCGATACCGACCTCGCCGAGCAACTCCACTGCCCTGGAAGTCGCCTGACCTCGCGTCACATCACGATGGGCGCGGATCATCTCGGAGACCTGGGCGCCCGCCCGGTGCAGTGGGTTGAGCGCGGCCAGCGCGTCCTGGAAGACGACCGCGATGTCCCTGCCGCGAACCCCGCGCAACTCCCGCTCCGACGCCTTGACGAGGTCACGGCCCTTGAAGACCGCCTCGCCGCCGATGTGGGTGCGCGGACCGCGGTTCAGGCCCACCAGGCTCATCGACAGGGCGGACTTGCCGGATCCCGACTCGCCGACCAGCGCCAGCACTTCACCCTGGCGGAGAGTCAGGTCCACGCCGTCCACGGCAGGCAGCCGACCCTCCGGCACGTCGAACTGGACGCGCAGGTCCCGGACTTCGAGCACGGGCCCGGACGTCATGAGCTCTCGCCCACGGCCAGGGCCGCCGTGTGGATCAGGTCGGCGACGCGCTCCGGCCAGACCAGGGTCGTGTAGTGGCTGCCCGGTACGTGCTCGACGGTCGCCTTCATCCGGGCCGCCATGTCGTTCTGGATCTCCGGGCGCAGTGTGCGGTCGTCGTCGGCGACCAGGTACCAACTGGGCAGGGTCAGCCAGGCCGGTGTGCCGGTCGGCTGGGTGAAGATGAGGTTCTCCGCCTTGCGGCCCTCCGCTTCCACCACGGCCCGCTGCTCGGGGGAGAGATCGGGACCGATCTCCGCCCAGAACTCCTCGCTCGTCTCGGACTTCCACTCGCCGCCTGGGCCGCGCCGCATGTACTTGGAGATCTCGGCCTCCGCGTACCGCTCGACGATCTCGTTGACCGTCTCGCCCTCGTCGGGCCCGAACGCGGCTATGTAGACAAGCCCTTTGACCCGTGGATCGCGTCCGACATTGCTGATGACCGCGCCGCCGTAGGAGTGCCCGGCCAGCAGCACCGGGCCCGTGGTCTCCGTCAGCACGGCAGCCGTGTTGGCGACATCGTCCTCCAGGGAGGTCATCGGGTTGGTGACGGTGAACAGCCGGTGACCGCGGGCGGTCAGCAGCGGCTGCACCGCCGACCAGGTCGTGGGCCGGCCGCCGGCACCGTGGACCAGCACGATGTCCATACGGGTCATCCTTTCCGTAGCCGCGGATCGAGGACCGTGTAGAGCACGTCCACCGCGTGGTTGACCAGGGTGAAGAGGAGGGCGATGGCGAGGGCGGCGCCCTGCACCACGGGGTAGTCGCGCTGCAGGACGCCCTGGACGAGCAGGCGGCCGACACCGGCGTACGAGAAGACCGTCTCGGTGATCACCGAACCGCCCAGCAGGGAACCGAACTGGAGCCCCAGGACGGTCACGATGGGCAGCCAGGAGTTGCGCAGCACGTGGTGGCGGATCACCACTCCCTCGCTCAGGCCCTTCATCCGCGCGGTCCGCACGAAGTCGTCGTCGAGGACCTCCAGCACCGAGGCGCGCACGATGCGGGTGACGAATCCGGCCATCGACAGCGCCAACGTCACGGCGGGCAGGATCAGATGCTGGATCCAGGGCCACACCAGCTCGGGGCGGTTCTGCAGAATCGCGTCCAGGAGAACGAAGTTGGTGGTCGGGTTGTAGTCGAGCGAGCTGGGCAGCCGGCCCAGGACCGGGAGCCAGCGCAGCCACACGCCGAACACGACGATGCCGAGCACCCCGAGCGCGAACCAGGGCAGCGAGAAACTCACCGTGGCCACGGCCCGGGTCGAGTGGTCGATCCAACTCCCCTTGCGCAGCGCGGCGATGACACCGGTGACGACACCGAGGAGCACAGCGATCGTCATCGCGGCGAGTGTCAACTCGATCGTGGCGGGGAGGGCGTCGCCGAGCAGACCCAGGACGCTGTTGGAGCCGTAGAACGACGTGCCGAGCCGTAGGTGCACCAAGTCGTTGAGGAAGCTGCCGTACTGGACGATCAGCGGTCGGTCGAGGCCGAGTGCCTTGTTGACGCGTGCCTCGTTCGCCGCCAGGTCGGACGCGGACAAGGTGTTGCCGCCGGCCGCGAGCGAGGTCGCCGGTGAGCCGGGCAGCAGCCGCATCGCGAGGAACACCAGGCTGGCCAGCGCGAACAGCACGACGGGGATGACCGCGAGCCGCCGTAGGACCGACAGGGATGGTCCCGCTGTCCACTTGGGCCTGCGGAGGGGGAGCAGTGCGGTGGTCACGCGGGCCCCTTCACGTCGAGTGCGTCGCGCAGGTCGTCGCCCACGAAGTTGCAGGCGACGACGAACAGCAGCGTGAACGTCGCGGGCAGGACGACCAGTCGGGGTGCCGTGTAGAGGAACTCCTGTCCCGCCTGGACCATGTAGCCCCAGTCGGGCTGCGGCGGTTGGATGCCCAGACCGAGGTAGGACAGGCCGGCGGCGAAGCCCGCCGCGATCGACAGCGTCATCACGACCTGGGCGAGCATCGGTCCGGCGATGTTCGGGAGGAGTTCGCGGGCGAGGATGCGCGAGGTGCGGGTGCCGCCCAACTTGGCGGCGACGACGTAGTCGTGGGCCGCCTCGCGCGCGGTCAGGGCGCGGGCCAGCCGTGCCAGACCGGGGGCGAGGGACACTCCGATGCCGAAGACCAGACTGACCGTGCCCGGTCCTGCGGCTGCCACGAGGAGTATGACGAGCAGGATGGAGGGGAAGGCGAGGGCGAGGTCGACGATCCGCATCAGGACCTGTTCGACGACACCGCCCGCGTATCCGGCGACCAGTCCGATGCCGGTTCCCGCGACGGCCGCCAGCGCCGTCGCCGCGAACGCCACCAGCAGCAACGGCCGTGCTCCGTGCACCAGTCGGGCCAGTTCGTCGCGGCCCAGGTCGTCCGTGCCGAACAGATGGCCGGACGAGCCCATCGGCAACAGCGCCGACGAGGTCTGACGCAGCGGGTCCGCCTGGACCAGCAGCGGTCCTACGACGGCCACCAGGACCAGGACGATCAGTACCAGCCACGACAGCACGGCCGGCCAGGACCGCGCCAGCCGGCGCCGGCGCCATACGGCGAGGACGGTCCGCCCGGTGAAGGGCGACGAAGGGGGCCGTACGGTCGCCACGGGTGGTGGAGCCGTCGTGGTGTCAGACACTGGCCTTCTCCATGTAACAGCGATGGTTGGCCAGCGCCGCCGTGTTCATGTGCTTCACGTGCGAGCCGCTGACCACGAGGTTGGCGAAGCAGGCCAGCATCGACAGGACCATGTAGTCCTCCGCCCAACGGCGTTGGATCTTGGTGTAGGCGGCCGTGCGCTGTGCGCCGAGGGGCAGGTTCTTGGCCGTCTCCAGTTCCGCGGCGAGCGAGGCGGCGCCCTTCAGCGTGTCCATGCCAGTAATGGTCGCGCCGTAGAGGCCGGTGGGACTGGCCATGGCACCGACCATGTCGTTGGCGTCCGGGACGTAGGTGTTGCGCTCCCAGATCATCAGGTCGTGGTAGTCGTCCTTGCCGTCGAGGAGCCGGGTGAAGTAGGTGGCCGGGTCGACGGAGGTGGTGACCACCTTGAAGCCGACGTCGGTCAGGTTCTGCGCGACGATCTGCGCGGCCTTCGGGTGCCAGGAGTCGCTGGCCGCCATGAGCCGGATGCGCCGGCCACCGGCACCGGCCTCGGCGACGAGCTGCTTCGCCTTCGCCGTGTCCTGGGTGGAGAGATCGGCGAGACTGGTGTCGTAGCCGCTCTGGGCGGGCGGGATGGCGTAGCCGGCGGGCAGCGCGCCGACGCCGTAGAAGGCCTGGTCGAGGATGGCCTTGCGGTCGATCGCGAGGTTGATGGCCTGGCGGACCTTGAGCTCGGGGACCCGGCGGGCGTCGATCATCAGGATCGCGTTGGCGTTGTACGGCGTCTTGTAGACCGTCACAGAGTCGTCCTTGCGCAGCTGCGCGGCGGCGGAGTACGGGGTGAACTGGGTGGCCGAGATGTCACCGCTGAGCAGCGAACTGACGATCGTCGACGGGTCCTGGACCTGCCGGAGCACCAGCCGGTCGACGGGCGGTCTGCCGAGGCGGAAGTCGTCGAAGGCCGTGAGGGTGATGGACTGGCCGGAGGTGGCGGCGGAGAAGGCGAACGGGCCGGTGCCGACGAGGTGTTTGCCGATGTCGGCGCCGTACTTCTTCAGCGCGGCCTTGGAGATGATGCGGCCGCCGATGTCGGACAGCTGGCCGAGGGTTGTCCGGTCCGGCTTCTTCAGGACCATCTTGACGGTCAGGTCGTCCGGAGCGCTCAGCGAGGCGACGTTCGCGCCGAGGTCGGACAGCGGGCGGGTGGCGCCCTTGGGCAGGGTCGGGTCCTTCTCGTCGAACTGCCGCCCCAGGCTGGCCAGTACGTCCGCCGACGTGAGCGTGGTGCCGTCGTGGAACTTGATGCCCTCACGCAGGGCGAAGGTGTAGGTGAGCTGGTCGTCGGAGATCGTCCAGCTCTTGGCCAGGTCGGGGGTGGGTTCGTTGGTCTCGAAGGAGATGAAGGTCAGGCCCCGGCAGATGCAGTCGACGGCCATCCAGTCGCCCAACGAGGTGTAGAACGACGGGTCGTTGACCGCGCTCGTCGCATCGATGGCGAGGGTCAGCGTGCCGCCCTTGCTGCTCCCCTTCGCGTCGTCGGCCGCCGCACCGCAGGCGCTGAGCAGGGCGGTGAGTCCGAAGCCGACGCCCACTCCGAGGAGTCCCGCGCCCCGGAGCATGGTGCGGCGCGACGCCGTCGAAGGGGTGGAGCCGGGTGAGGACGATCCAGCTGACTGGTCCGACATGTGGGCCTCCTTGGGCACCGATCCTCGGATAATGGATCTCAAAGTGTCAAGATTGGATCCAAAAACATGTTCACGGGCCACAAAGTCCCTCTCGTGTCCCGGGTGTTAAAGGCGTGTGAATCGGGCTGTGGTCGCGATCCGGCCAGTACCGGCTACGCGCCCGGCGTGCCCAGGCGGCGGATCAACTCGGGCCAGACGACGGGGTCATGGCCGGGGACGAGCTCGTAGCCGCGTTCGGCGGCGATGCGCTTGAGCCGGCGGATGGGCTCCACCGTGCTCTCCGGGGCGACACCGATCGAGGCGCCGATCGGGCGCTCGTGCTCGATGTTCTCGGTGAGGTCGGCCGCGTCGAAGGCGAACACGAGACCGCCGCCGTCCGCGAGGTCGACGACGAAGCTCTGGTGTCCGGGGGTGTGCCCGGCGGTCAGTACGGCGGTCACGCCGGGGGCGATCTCCACGTCCCCGTCGGCCTGTCGCCAGTCGATGCGCGGGTCGTCGAAGTCGACGCGGAAGATGGAGTGGCGCTCGACGTCCGGTTGCCCGGACAGGCCGTGGGCCAGTTCCTCCCGCTGTACGTGCACCGGCACCCGGCCCGCGAAGTGCTTGAGTCCGCCCGCGTGGTCGGCGTGCAGATGACTGACGGCCACCGCGTGGATCGCGTCCATCGCGATACCGGCCGCGTCGAGGGCCTCCTCCAGGGGTTCGCCCGGACCCGGGAGGATCGGCCGGTAGTTGGGGGAGCCGTAGAAGCGGCGGCGCAGGGCCGGGTCCCGGATCAGCGCCGTGTTGAAGCCCGTGTCGAGCAACAGCCAGCCGCCGTCGCACTCCAGGAGGACCGCCGGTACGGGTTCACGCAGCCGTTCCTCGTACGGGGCGCCGTGCACGGAGACCGACTTGGGGAGTTCCTCCCAGCCCAGCAGCAGGGGCACGATCCTGCGTACGCCGTGGCGTGTCATGAGGTGTGCGGGTGGGGTGGGAAGTGCATGGGTGATCCGTTCCGGGAGGGCCAGGAGCTGTGTTCGAGGGATCGGGATCGGGTTCCGGGAGGGATCCACACTTTAAGTATGTGGATCCCAAAGGCGGTTGCGCGGAGGTGAACAAGTTCTCTCCGCCGAGCCGGTCAGACCGTCCTGCCCCGCAGTGTCTCCTTCTTGGCGCGGTTTCCGCAGGTGCCCATGGAGCACCAACGGCGGTTGCCGGGGCGTGAGATGTCGAGGAACAGGGCGCCACAGGTGGGGCCCGCGCAGTCGCGGACGCGGGTGAGTGACGGGGAGGTCGCGAGGTCCAGGGCATCACGGGCGACGAGGGCGAGAGTGGCCCGGACGGGGTCATCGGCCTGCCAGTCGAGCCGCCCCGTGCGGTTCAGGCGCGGCACCGGGACGGGGTGTGCGGCGGCCCCGTTGACCAGGGCGAGCGAGTGCGCGTCGGGCATCCCCCCGGCGCGGGCGGCGGTGATCAGCGCGTGGACGGCCTCGCGCAGGTCGCGTGCCCCGGCCGCATCGGCGTCCCCTCCTGCCGCGCAGGGACCGCACTGCCGCACCCACGCCGACAGGGCCTCGGCGTCGGGGAGTTCCTCCACCACGCCGGGCGAACCACGGTGGCGCAGGGTGCGGACGAAGTCCAGGCAGAGGCGGCCGGCGCCCTGGCGGAAGCGCGGAGTCGATGACACGCGCCCACTGTACCTCCGTGGAACCGGTTTAAGTGGTGCCAGGAGAGCGGGTCTCCTGCTACCGTCGGCCGAACCAGTCAAACCGGTTCTCGCGTGAGGTGTGTCCGTGCCCCGCTGGGTGATCCTCGTCCTGTCCCTCGCCTGCGGTGTGGGCGTCTCGACCATCTACTTCCCGCAGGCGATCAGCTCGCTCGTCGCCGCCGACCTGAACGTCTCCGCCGGCTCGGCCGCCCTCGTCGTCACGGCGGCCCAATTCGGCTACGCGGCCGGGATCTTCCTCCTCGTCCCCCTCGGCGACCGGCTCCCGCACCGCCCCCTGATCGTCACCCTGCTCGTACTCACCGCCGCAGGACTGCTTGCCGCGAGCGCCGCGCCCTCGCTCCCGCTGCTCGTCGCCGCGAGCGCGGTCACCGGTGTGACCACTGTCGTGCCCCAGATCATCATCCCGATGACCGCCGGACTCGTACCCGCCGAACGCCGCGGAGCCGTCACCGGCACCCTGCTCAGCGGCCTGATCGGCGGCATCCTCCTGGCCCGCACCTTCAGCGGCACCCTCGGAGAGCGGTTCGGCTGGCGGGCGCCGTACGTCGTGGCGGCCGTCATCGTCCTGGCGCTGGCCGCGGTCCTCTCCCGGGCCGTCCCGCCGACCACACCGTCCACCCGGCACGCCTACCCGGCCCTCATAGCCGCCCCGCTGCGGCTGCTGCGCAGCGAACCGGACCTCCGCCGCTCCTGCCTCTACCAGGCCATGGTCTTCGCCGGCTTCAGCGCCGCCTGGACCACGCTCACCCTGCTCGTCACCGGACCGACGTACGGCATGGGCGCCCAGGCGGTCGGCATCCTCGGACTGGTCGGCGCGGCCAGCATGTTCAGCACCCCCCTGGCCGGGCGGCTGGCCGACCGCAGAGGCCCCGACACGGTCAGCCTCCTGGCCATGCTCGGCACGATCGCCTCGGCGGCGCTCCTCGTACCGGCCGCCGGGGGAGGCACGGCAGGCCTGCTGACCCTGGCCGCAGGCATGCTGCTGCTCGACGTCGCAGTCCAGGCCGGCCAGGTCGCCAACCAGGCCCGTATCTTCGCGCTGCGGCCCGAGGCCCGGGCCCGTATCAACACCGCGTACATGACCTGCGCCTTCCTCGGCGGCAGTGCGGGCTCCTGGCTGGGTGTGCGCACCTACGACCGGTTCGGCTGGCGGGGTGTGACGGGTCTGGTCGCCGCCCTGGCCGCGGTGGCGCTCGGCCGGCATCTGCACCACGTTCGCCGGGCGCGGCTCGGCGAGAGGCGAGTGGACCGGTCAGGATTCGAGAAGCGCGAGGCCATGCGTTCCCCCTAGCGTGACTGCCAGGTGCAGCACCGTGTACCGGAAGCGGACGTACCGCTCGAAGCCTGGTTGGATCGAGCCGGGCGATGACCGCCGAGCGACTCTCGGCGGCCCTGCGCAAACGGAGGGAACGCACGATGAGCATGGCCACGAGGACGGACGCGCAGTCGTCTGGGCTGCACGCTGCCGACAGCCACGACCTGATCCGCGTGCACGGGGCGCGCGAGAACAATCTCAAGGACGTCAGCATCGAGATCCCGAAGCGCCGGCTGACGGTGTTCACCGGTGTCTCCGGCTCGGGCAAGAGCTCACTCGTGTTCGACACGATCGCCGCCGAGTCGCAACGGCTGATCAACGAGACGTACAGCGCCTTCGTGCAGGGTTTCATGCCGACGCTGGCCCGCCCCGAGGTCGACGTCCTCGACGGACTGACCACCGCGATCATCGTCGACCAGCAGCGGCTGGGCGCCGACCCCCGCTCCACCGTCGGCACCGCCACCGACGCCAACGCCATGCTGCGCATCCTCTTCAGCCGCCTCGGGAAGCCCTACCTCGGCTCGCCCAAGGCCTTCTCCTTCAACGTCGCCTCGATCAGCGGCGCGGGCGCGGTCACCATGGAACGCGGCGGACAGAAGGTCAAGGAGCGCCGCAGCTTCAGCATCACCGGCGGCATGTGCCCGCGCTGCGAGGGCCGCGGCTCGGTCACCGACCTCGACCTCACCCAGCTCTACGACGACTCCAAGTCCCTTGCGGAGGGCGCGATCACGGTGCCCGGCTACACGGGCGGCGGCTGGAACTCGCGCCTCTACATCGAGTCCGGCTTCTTCGACCCCGACAAGCCCATCAGCAAGTTCACGAAGAAGGAACTCCAGGACTTCCTCCACCGCGAGCCGACCAGGATGAAGATCGCGGGCATCAACATGACCTACGAAGGTCTGATCCCGCGCATCCAGAAGTCGATGCTCGCCAAGGACCGGGAGGGCATGCAGCCGCACATCCGCGAGTTCGTGGACCGCGCGGTCACCTTCACCACCTGCCCCGACTGCGACGGCACCCGGCTCAACG
The DNA here is from genome assembly GCF_040655035.1 of Streptomyces sp. NPDC050549. NCBI lineage: Bacteria > Bacillati > Actinomycetota > Actinomycetes > Kitasatosporales > Streptomycetaceae > Streptomyces > Streptomyces sp. NPDC050549. Next base: position 97,365 of record NZ_JBFAJD010000015.1, on the reverse strand, counting down.
AGGGCGCCCGGTCCTCGAAGATCAAGGGCATCAGCATCGCCGACGCCTGCGCGATGCAGATCAGCGACCTGGCCGAGTGGGTGCGCGGCCTCGACGAGCCGTCGGTCGCGCCGCTGCTCACCGCACTGCGGCAGGCCCTCGACTCGTTCGTCGAGATCGGCCTCGGCTACCTCTCGCTCAACCGGCCGGCCGGCACGCTGTCGGGCGGCGAGGCACAGCGCGTCAAGATGATCCGCCACCTCGGCTCCTCCCTCACCGACGTCACCTACGTCTTCGACGAGCCCACCATCGGCCTGCACCCGCACGACATCCAGCGCATGAACGACCTGCTGCTGCGCCTGCGCGACAAGGGCAACACCGTGCTCGTCGTCGAGCACAAGCCGGAGACCATCGCGATCGCCGACCACGTCGTCGACCTCGGCCCGGGCGCCGGTACGGCGGGCGGCACCGTCTGCTTCGAGGGCACCGTCGAGGGGCTGCGCACCGGCGGCACCATCACCGGCCGGCACTTCGACGACCGGGCCAAGCTCAAGGAGTCGACCCGCAAGCCGACCGGCACCCTGGAGATCCGGGGCGCCGCGACCAACAACCTCCAGGACGTCGACGTCGACATCCCGCTCGGCGTCCTCGCCGTCATCACCGGTGTCGCGGGCTCCGGCAAGAGCTCGCTGGTGCACGGGTCGATCCCGGCCGGCGAGACCGTGGTGTCGGTCGACCAGGGCGCCATCCGCGGCTCACGCCGCAGCAACCCGGCGACGTACACCGGACTCCTCGAACCGATCCGCAAGGCCTTCGCCAAGGCCAACGGCGTGAAGCCGGCCCTGTTCAGCGCCAACTCCGAGGGCGCCTGCCCGACTTGCAACGGCGCCGGCGTCATCTACACCGACCTGGCGATGATGGCGGGCGTGGCCACCACCTGCGAGGAGTGCGAGGGGAAACGGTTCGACGCGTCGGTACTCGAATACCACTTCGGCGGGCGTGACATCAGCGAGGTGCTCGCGATGTCGGTCACCGAGGCCGAGGAGTTCTTCGGCGCGGGTGAGGCGGCAACTCCGGCCGCGCACAGGATCCTTACCCGCCTCGCCGACGTGGGCCTCGGCTACCTCAGCCTCGGCCAGCCGCTCACCACCCTCTCCGGCGGCGAACGCCAGCGCCTCAAGCTGGCCACGCACATGTCGGAGAAGGGCGGCGTCTACGTCCTCGACGAGCCCACCGCCGGCCTGCACCTCGCAGACGTGGAGCAACTCCTCGGCCTGCTCGACCGGTTGGTCGACTCCGGCAAGTCGGTCATCGTCGTGGAACACCACCAGGCGGTCATGGCCCACGCCGACTGGATCATCGACCTCGGCCCCGGCGCCGGACACGACGGCGGCAAGATCGTCTTCGAGGGGACACCGGCCGACCTGGTCGACGCGCGCTCGACGCTCACGGGGGAGCACCTGGCGGCGTACGTGGGCGCCTGAGCACGAGAAGGAACAGGGCCCGGCTCACCGCTTCTTGCCGATGTCGGCGGAGCGCGCCACGTAGCGGGCGGCTCCGCCGGTCACCCGGTACAGGAACCCTCCGCCGTCGTCGCCCGCGATGAAGTACTGAGGGGAGGCGTCGAAGCCCATGAGGCGGGTGATGCCCTGCCAGGGGCGGCGCAGGAGTTCCGAACGCAGGGCGGTGCGGCCGTCGTCGCCGACGGAGGCGAGGCCGTGGGCGTGAACCGTACGGCGCCGTAGGCCTCGATCGCCCAGGGGCCCGGCGCGTGTCGGTGGTGGGCGCGGAACGCGGCGGCGAACGCCTTGGTACGGGTGTCGGCACTCGCGTCGGTGTAGCTCTCACCGATCCGCCAGCCCTCGCCGACGGCCAGGAAGGGGGCGCCGAGAACGTGCTCGCCCGCGACCCGGGCGGCCCGGTGGCCTGGGTCGCGCAGCGCGCGGGCGGCGATACGGCGGGCGGCTCCCGTGAAGTTCTCGTCCGCGGCGACACCCTCCACCGACGACTCGCCGTCGAGCTTGCCGTAGCCGGTGGTGATGCGGACCGTGGCCAGGCTCTCCGTCTCCATGGCCAGGCCGTGCACGATGACCGTGCGGGCCGGTGTGGCGACCCGGTTCAGACAGATCAGTGCCGTGGACGGGCCGACGGTCTGGGTGGTGCGCAGCACGAGGGCGCTGGTGGCGTTGACGACGTCGAGGGCTTCGGTGTCCGCGCGAGTGACCAGCAGGGTCAGGCGGCCCTTCGTACAGGGGGCCAGGGCGGCGGGCACGGTCGCGCCCGCGGCGATCACCACGGACACGTCCGGGTCGGCGGCCAGCCGGGTGGCCGCCGCGGCGGTGCCCATCGCGGTGCCGGCGTCGTTGGCGGTGCGCAGCGCGAGGTCCAGGGTTCGCTCGGCGTCCTGGTTGTGCTGTTCGACGGCGAGGAGGGCGCCGCGCCGGTGGTCGGTGAAGGAGGGGTCGTCCGGGCTGCCGAGCAGGGGCGCCCCCCCATGGCGGGCGCTCCGTACGGAACCGCTGTTCGCGGGCGCTGCCGACCTGCCCCACCCCCACCACGCGCCCGCTGCGGCCACCGCGGTGACATTCTGGTCGTCCCCCGCCGCCCGCGAGCATCAGCGCACCGCCGGCCAGCGGCAGTCGCCCGCACCCTTGGCACGAGTGTGGCCCACGTCAACGTTCCTGGCTGTCAACTGTCCTTGGAAACATGAGCAGTTAGGGCCTCTGGCGACGACGCACGGCGCTTTGGTCGCAGCCGGTGAGTTCGTGGTCTCGGAGGCGTTCGACCGTGCCGTTCCGGACGCCGATCGTCTCTGAACGCGCGGGCCGGCCCGACTCCCCGGCGCGCATCGGGGCCGTAGCGGCGATTCTGGATGAGTCGGCGGTTCGTCCGAGAACGGAGACCCAGCTCATGGACATGAAGCTCGAAGTCGTCGTGGTGCCGGTCGGGGACGTGGACCGGGCCAAGAACTTCTACACGGCGCTCGGCTGGCGGCTCGACGCCGACGTCGCCACCGGCGAGGACTTCCGGGTCGTGCAGGTAACCCCGCCGGGCTCGCCCGCCTCCGTCATCTTCGGCACCTCCGTCACGACCCAGGCACCGGGCTCGGCCCAGGGCCTGCACCTGGTCGTGGACGAGATCGCCGCCGCCCACGACGAGCTCAAGCGGGTGGGCGCGGACCCGAGCGACGTCTTCCACGACGAGGGCGGCGTCTTCCATCACGCGGGGACCGGTGCCCGGGTGCCCGGACCCGACCCGAAGCGCAGCAGCTACGGCTCGTTCGTGTCGTTCAGCGACCCGGACGGCAACGGCTGGGTCCTCCAGGAGATCACCACCCGGCTCCCGGGCCGGCTGGACCCCGCCGCCACGACGTTCGCCTCGGCCGAGGACCTCGCGGGCGCACTGCGCCGCGCCGCTGCGGCACACGGCGAGCACGAGGCACGCATCGGCGCGGAGGACCCGGACTGGCCCGACTGGTACGCGCGGTACATGGTGAGTGAGCAGGCCGGTACCGGGCTGCCGTCCTGATATCCGAGCGAGGGCGGTTCCCGGGCGAGGAGGCCGAACGGATGAACCACGACCGCGATCATGACCACGACTACGACGTCATCGTGATCGGCGGGGGATCGCCCGGCGAGCACTGCGCCGGTGCCCTGGCCGACGGCGGACTGCGGGTCGCCCTGGTGGAGCGCGAACTGGTGGGCGGGGAGTGCTCGTACTGGGCCTGCATCCCGTCGAAGACCCTGCTGCGCCCGGGCGAGGCCGCGCACGGCGCACGGGAGGCCGCGGCGAGCGCCCGGGTCGATGTCGAACAGGCCCTGGCCTGGCGGGACTTCATGGTGTCGGACTACTCCGACGCCGGACAGGAACGCTGGCTGGCAGACAACGGCATCGACCTGCTGCGCGGCACCGGGCGGCTGGCCGGACCGGGTGTCGTGGAGGTGGCCGGAGCCCGCCACACCGCCGAGCATGTCGTCGTGGCCACGGGGGCGGCACCGATCATGCCGCCGGTCCCGGGCCTGGCCGAGCTGACGGGCGTGTGGACCAACCGCGAGGTGACGGGCATGAAAGCGGTCCCGCGCCGGCTGCTCGTGCTCGGCACGGGCCCCGTCGGTGTCGAGATGGCCCAGGCCGTGCGCAGACTCGGCGGCGAGGTGGTCCTCACGGCCTACGGCCCGTTCGTCCTGCCCCGCGAGCCCCGGCCGGTGGGCGAGGCGCTCGGTGAGGTGCTGCGCCGTGACGGGGTCGAGCTGGTGCTCGGGCCGCGGACGGTCGCCGCCCGGAGCGAGGGCGAGGACTACGTCCTGACACTCGACGACGGACAGGAACTGCGCGGCGACCACCTCCTCGTGGCCACCGGACGCCGGCCGCGCGTCGACGGCATCGGCCTGGACACCGTGGGCGTGAAGGCCGACGAGCACGGCATTCCGGTCGACTCGCGCCTGCGCGCCGCCGAGCGGCTGTGGGTCGTCGGCGACGCCACCGGGCTCTGGATGCTCACCCATGTCGGCAAGTACCAGGGCGAGATCGTCGCGGCGAACATCCTCGGCGAACCCCGCGAGGCCGACTGCACGGCCGTGCCCCGCGTGGTCTACACCGACCCGCAGGCAGCGTCGGTCGGCGCGAACGAGGCACGGTTCAGCGCCACGGTCCCCATCTCGGGGGTGGCCAAGACCGCGGCCTACACGCGCGCCTACGCCGACGCCAACGGGTTCCTCACGCTGCTCAGCGACGGCCGGGTGCTCACCGGCGCCCACGCCCTCGGCCCGGAGGCGGGGGAGTGGCTGCAACAGGCCACCCTCGCCGTGCGTGCCCGGATCCCGCTGGACGTGCTGCGCGAGACGATCCAGCCGTTCCCCACGTTCTCGGAGATCTACGTCGCCGCGCTCAAGGACCTGCACGATCAGATCCGGGCCGCGGACGGGAGGGCGACGCGGTCTGCCGGACGGTGAACTCCCCACGCTGGTGGGCTTTGTGGGCAGTAGTGGTGAAGTATCGATTCGGCTAACACCTTTCCACGTTGTGCGGGAAATGTGTGCACCTCGTGATTGAATCATGCACAACTCGGCCTGGTGGCTTGAACTCGACCGTTCGGTTCCCCGTGTCCTGTCTCCGTTCGCAGGATGTCCGCGCGCTCGTGCATGTCCACCCGGCCGAGCCGGTACGAACGTGCGGCAGGGGCGGGGGTGGTCGATCCGCGTGCGCCCCCGCCGTGGCGCACCCCGTGTCACCGCGTGTCTCCCGACCGGAGGCCCGCGCCCGGCGCGGCCCGGCAGTCGCCGCGGCCCGCCGGACGGGAGCGTGCGCGCATCACCGTGCCGGCCCACCGCGACTGCGGTGCCGCCTGCCGTCACGTACGTGAAGGGAACCCTCGATGACCGCCACCGTCTCCGACTTCTACTACGGCGCAGTGACACCTGTAGCCGCCTACCTGATGGCATGCCTGGGCGCGGCCCTCGGGCTGCGCTGCACGACCCGCTCGCTGCGCCGGCCGCAGCACAGAGCCCGGTGGCTGGCCATGGGCGCGGTGTCGATCGGCTGCGGCATATGGACCATGCACTTCATCGCCATGATCGGCTTCAGCGTCCAGGGCGCGCTGGTCAACTACGACACGACGAAGACGCTGCTGAGCCTCCTCGTGGCGATCGTGGTGGTCGCCGTAGGAGTGTTCCTGGTCGGCTACCGGGGCGGCTCACCGCTCAACCTCGGTGTCGCGGGCGCGGTCACCGGGCTCGGTGTGGCGGCGATGCACTACCTCGGGATGGCCGCCATCGAGACGAACGGCACCCTCCACTACAACCCCCTGACCGTGGTGCTGTCCGTGGTCATCGCCGTGGGTGCCGCCACTGCGGCGCTGTGGGCGGCGGTCTCCATCCACGCGCTGTGGGCGAGCCTCGGCGCGAGCCTGGTCATGGGTGTGGCCGTGACCGGCATGCACTACACCGGCATGGCCGCGGTCTCCGTGCACCTCACCCACCAGGCCGCGTCCGCGCAGTCCTCGGCCGACCTGGTCGCGTTCCTCCTGGTCATGCTCGCCGGCCCGCTCGTCGTCCTGCTGATCTCCGCCGTGATCGTCATGTTCGACCCCGACATGATGCTCGGCGACGACGAGTCGAGCGCGCAAGTGCCCGCGCCCGCGCCGCTGTTCGGCGGCGACTCCGTGTTCCCGGCGCAGCAGTCGCAGACGCACACCCCCCGGGTGACCTGACCCCGGGACCCCGAGCACCCACGGCCGTCCGGGCCTGCCCCCGGGCGGCCACCCGCGCTCACATGCCGTTGCCCGCAGGGCGAGTTCGGGCTCCGGACGGTGCCGGGCCCCCGGTCCTGGCCTCCAGCGCCCGTACCACGGCCACCATGTCCTCGCCGCCGTGACCTCGTGCCACGGTCTCGTCGTAGAGGGCGTGGCAGATGTCGAGGAGCGGGGAGGCCAGCCCGGCCTCGCGGGCGGCCTCCGCGATCAGGCGGTTGTTCTTCAGCACGTCCGTGGCCGCCGCCTGCACACCGAAGTCGCGGGTCACCAACTTGGGCGCCTTCATCCGGGAGACGGAACTGGCCATCGGTCCCGCGTCCAGGACGTCCCGCAGCAGGCGCTGGTCGAGCCCGTGCCGGTCGGCGAAGTGGAACGCCTCCGCGAGCCCGGTGACCAGCGTGATCAGGAACAGGTTCACCGAGAACTTCATCAGCAGGGCGCCCGGAACCGCACCGCAGCCGAACGTCTCCTGGCACACCGGCGCGAGCAGCGGTCCTACGGCCGCCACGGCAGCGGCGTCCCCGGCCAGCATGCCCACCAACTTGCCCTGCTCCGCCGGGACTCGGGACCCGGAGACCGGGGCCTCGACGTATCTCCCGCCCGCGCTCCCGATGTCGTCCTGGAGGCTGCCCGAGTACTCGGCCGAGGTCGTGCCCATGTGGACGACGGTGTGTCCGGCGACCCGCGCGGCGAAATCCGGGGTGCCACGGCCCAGCACCGCATCGACGGCCGTCTCGTCGGCCAGCATGAGGAACACGACGTCGTCGGCGCGTTCGAAGACCTCGGCGGGGCCCGCCGCGACCTCGGTCCCGGCGGCACGCAGGGGTTCGGACCGGCCGGGCGTGCGGTTCCACACAACGAGGGGTGTTCCGGCACGGGCGAGGTTGAGCGCCATGGGCTGCCCCATGACCCCGAGGCCGACAAAACCCACGTACGCCACCATGCACCGCCGTTTCCGTCCCCCGGCGAAGCCGGACCGCCACCATCGCCGTTGTTTATGACGGCGGTCATAGTAGTTCACTCTATGACGGCTGTCATAGAGTGAGGGCGGCAGAGCCCGTGCGACGGTGACGGAGGTCGGGGATGGCGGCGGCAGAGGCGTCCCGGTACGGGGCGCGCGAGCGGATGGTCTTCAGTGCGGCGCAGCTGATCCGGCGCGACGGGGTCGCCGCCACCGGGATGCGCGAGGTCGCCGTCCACGCACACGCGCCGCGCGGCTCGCTCCAGCACTACTTCCCCGGCGGCAAGGAGCAGTTGGTCAACGAGGCCGTCGGCTGGGCGGGTCTGTACGCGGGCAGGCGCGTCGACCGTTTCCTCGCCGCGCTGCCCGAGCCGACGCCGAGCGGGCTGTTCGGCGAGATGGTCCGCCAGTGGACCGACGAGTACGCGGCCGTCGGCTTCGCGGGCGGGTGTCCGGTGGCCGCCGCCACGGTGGACTGTGCGGAGACCAGCGCGGCCACGCGTGAGGCCGCCTCCGCGGCCTTCACCGCCTGGAGCGGCTCGGTCGCCCGCGCCCTCGCCGGGATGGGGATTCCGGAGGAGCGGGCCGGCGCACTGGCCACCCTCATGATCAGCGCTCTGGAGGGCGCGATCCTCGTGGCCCGGGCCGAGCGGGACGTCCGTGCCCTGACGGCCGTGGCCCTGGAACTGGGCCCCCTCCTCGACGCGGCGGTGCCCGAGGACGGCTGATCCGAGGCCGTTGGACACCCTGCGTCGCCCTCGGCCAGCAGGGCCTGGACATCTCCGCCGTCGGCCGGCCCCTCGACGTCGCCGGGGCCAACATCCACCACGCCACCCAGGACGGACCGGCCCTGCCGGGCCCCGACGAGCCCACCGGCGGACTGCACCCGTTCTTCGTCCCCTGGTCGGGGCCCGCCCGGCTCTCCCTCCAGAACGACCTCGCCTGCGGCATCCGCCAGGAGCCCTTCCTCGTCATGGAGACCAACGCCACCTCCATCGGCGGCTCAGCCGACAACTCCCCCTCCACCGGGGCCGGGCCCGCCAGGCCGTGTGGAACATGGTCGCGCGCGGCGCCCGAATGATCGAGTACTGGCACTGGCACTTCCTGCACTACGGTGCCGAGCCCTACTGGGGCGGCATCCTCGGCCACAGCCTGGAACCCGGCCGGACGTACGAGGAACTCTCGGTGATCGCAGGGGAGTTGCAGCAGACGGGCGCGACAATGGAGAGCCTGCGCCCCCGCAGCGACGTGGCGATGCTGCTGTCCGCCGACAGCCGCTGGGCCATGGAGTTCATGGCACCGCTCCGGGGCGGCGCCCCTTTTTGGTTCGGCGACCCGCAGTCCCACGACCGGATCGTCGCCGCCCACTACCGGGGGCTGGTCGACGCCGGACTGTCCGTCGAAATCGTTGCCCCGGAACAACTGCCGTCCAGTCCTGCGGAGTTGGCGGACCGCTGGCCGGTGCTGGTCGTTCCGGCGCTGTACATCGCGGACGACACGACACTCGACCTGCTGAGCCGGTACGCCGAAGCCGGCGGCCATCTCGTCCTCACTCCCCGCACCGGCTACGCCGACGCGGAGGCCGTCGCCCGACACACGGTCATGCCCGGAGTACTGCGTCCCGCCGCGGGAGCGTACTACCAGGAGTTCAGCAATGTGCTGACCCCGGTCACGGTCACCAAGGGCGAGGGAACACCGGACGGCCCCGCCCTGCACGGGCAGGCCACCGCGTGGGCCGACGGGCTGATCCCGGACGGCGCGACCGTCCTCGCCGGGTACGACCATCCGCACCTGGGTGAGTTCGCCGCCGTCACCACCCATGAGCGGCACCGGCCGGGTGACGTACGTCGTCGGCTCCGTCCCGGACCGCGAACTCTCGCACAGCCCTGCCGACTGGATCGCCGCGACCTCGCTGCCGCCCGACGCGTCGTCCGTCACCTGCACCTCGGCCGCCATCGCCGAAGGCGCGATCCCGCGCTTCGTCCACAACTGGGCCTGGGAACCGGTCGACTACCGCCTGCCGGAAGACGTCCGCGACCTGCCCACCGGCGAGTCCCTGGCCGCAGGCAGTGCCCTCGCGCTCGGTCCCTGGGATGTCCGGGTCCTCGTCGAGAGCGCGCGACACCCCCACCAGCCACCCTTCACCGAGGAGGACACCGTGAGCCGGCAGCCCACCCCCCACCGACGCCCCGCGCACGGCCGCCGAGGCCGAGCTCGCCAGGCGCCTCGGCGCGCTCACCCTGGAGCAGAAGGTGCGGCTGCTGACCGGCGCGGACTTCTGGTCCCTGCACCCCGAACCCGCCCTCGCTACCTGGTCGCACGCTACGGCGCCGCCCCCACCGTCCACCTGGTCGGCGCCGATGGCGAGGGCGGCGAAGCACAGATCGCGGCGGGCGGCACGGAGATCGGCCGCTGGGACGGCTACGGCCAGCCCTGCGGCATCCACTACCGGCCGCACTCCGCCAACCGTGCCCACCAGAGCGAGAGTTGGCTGCACTTCCAGTGGTGCCAGACCGGCCACATGGGCGGGCACGTCCAGGAACGGGTTGCCGACACGTGGCGCAACACCCCGCCCAAGGCGGTCGCCAACGGCGAACCGACCTACGAGAACACCGGCCGCCCCGGCCGCGCCGCCGGCAGGTGGCAGGGACACGAGGCCTGGAGCAACCTCTGCGCCGGCGGCACGATGGGCGTCGTGTACAGCGGCGAGTCTGTGGCAGTGGCGACGGCACGCCGAGGAACCCGGCCACGAGGACTGCTTCCTCGCGAAGGACGCGGGATGGCGCGAGGCGCTCGACTTCGAGGGCTCGCACCACGTCGGCCGCGTCTCCCGCATCCTCGACGGCCTCCCGCTCACGGACATGTGCCCGGACTGGCGCTCCACCCTGGCACCCCGGGGCCTGTCCGTCCCGGCGAGCTGTACCTCTGCTGCGCGGAGGAGGGCGGCCCCCTGATCGTCACCGACCCGCAGAACGTCCCGCTTCCCTACCGCCTGATGGACCCCCGAACCGGAGCCACCGTCCGTGAGGGCGTACGCGCCACGGCCGGGGATCCCGTGCCACACGGGGGAGGGGCACCGAGGGTGCACATCTGCCATGACCCGAGAGGGAGTTGACCCCCAGGGAAGGCTGCCGTGCGGCAACGCGTTGAAGGCTGGGTGTCAAGCATTTCGACCTCGTTCACAAAGCACGGCAGCCGTCCCCTGGCCGCCCTACGATCGCGCGCATGCTGATACGACGGACATTTCGGTTGATCATCGTGCTCGCCGTGGCCCTGGCCGGGGCGATCGGGGGTGCGGTCGGGACGGCACAGGCCGAGGGAGGCCGGTCCTCGTACGATCGGCAACTGCTGTTCTACAACCACTCCTACGGCGTCTTCGACCGGGAGACCGCCGACGCCATCGAACACTCCGACTACCTGCGGGACTTCGCCAACTTCCAGGTCCGCACCACGACCGGCACCGGCGGACAGACCTGGACCGGCCGCTACCTGATGGGCCGTGAGACCTACTTGGAACTGTTCGGAGTCGGCGATGTCGCCGGCCAGGACGGCACCCTCGGCTCCGCCGGACTGGGCCTGTCGACCGAGCGGGCGGGCGACCTGGCTACGGTCACCGCGCGGCTGAAGGACGAAGGGGTCGCCGACCCCGTCGCCTTCCTCCAGACCCGGGACTTCGGCGACGGTGTGCCCGTGCCGTGGTTCGACGCCGTCCTCACCACCACCGAGTACGACGCCTTCGGCGCCTGGGCGATGGAGTACCGGCCGGAGTACTTCGCCGACCCCCGCGGCAACACCGAACCGCCGAGCTACCCCGGTGACGTCGGCCGGGAGCGCTACCTCTCCGACGACTACCGCACCCACCTCATGCGTGACGTGACCTCCGTCCGCATCGCGGTCACCGAGGGGGATCTCGCCGACACCGTGCCGCTGCTGCGGGCCGGCGGGTTCACCGTCCGGACCGTGGCGGGCGGCGGCATCGTCGCGGAGGGCGGCGGCACGACGATCCGCCTGGACGCCGTACCACGCGAGAACGCGGGGATGCAGCAGGTCGACTTCGCACTCAACCGGCCCCTGAAGGACCGGCATGTGGAGCAGATCGGCCACTCGACCCTGACCGTCGGCCCCGGCAGCCGGGCCGTGTGGACGTTCGCCCACAACGGCACCCGGTAGGGGCCCGGACGTCCCCTGTCCCGCGTCATGCGATGCTGACGTCATGACTGCTCAGGACCAGGTCTCCGTCGTCCGCCGGCCAGCCGCGGAGCTCTCCGCCGAGGACGGCACGGCCGCGCTGCTGACGGCCTACCATCTGCGCACGGAGGCCGAGAAGGGCCAGACCGTCGCCGATGCGGACGGTCTGCCGGACCGCTACCGCGCGGAGATCTCGGACCCGCGGACCGCGTTCGCCGGCGATGTGGTGCTCCTGGCGCTGAGCGGGAGCACCCCGGTGGGCTGTCTGGTGGTGACCGCCCCCGCCGCCGGACGGTCGGAGATCAAGAGGCTCTGGACGGACCCGGCATTCCGGGGCCGGGGCATCGCGTCGGACCTGCTCCGTGCCGCCCTCGCGCATGCCGCGGAAAGCGACGCGGGCAGCGTGCGGCTGTCGGTCTGGAAATGGCGGACCGGGGCCGTCGCCCTGTACGAGCGGTTCGGCTTCACCGTCACCGAGTCGTGGGACGACCGTGATCAACTGGTGTGCATGGAGCGCGCCGTGTGAGTGGCCTTCCGCAACCTGCTCGCTACGACGGCCCGTTCGGCCCCGCCTGCGTGGTTTCGGGTGTCTCGGCGGGAGCGGGCGGCAGGCCGGCCGGTGCCGGTTCGGACGGGTGGCCGCCGCGCAGTGCCGAGGCGATCGCGGAGACCAGCGCCATGCCCGCTGCCACGCCGAAGACGATGGTCAGGCCGTGGTGGAACGGGCCGGAGACCAGGCGGGGGAAGAAGGAGTGGCCGGCCAGGACGGCACGCTGGGCCGTGGGGAGCTGGTCGAGGACACCGTTGGCCGAGAGCAGGTGCTGAACGGGGTTGTTGCCGAGGAAGGTGGCGAACAGCGTGCTCACCGGTGGCAGTGACGCGGCCTGCTCAGCCGCGCCCGCCGGTACGCCGTGCGCCTGGAGCCCCTGGCTCAGCGTGCCGGGCAGCGAGGTGGCGAGCCCGGGGACCATCAGGGAGAAGAACACGCCGATGGACAGGGCGGTGCCCGAGTTCTGGAAGGTGCAGCGCATGCCCGAGGCGACCCCCCGGTACTCGCTCGGCACGCTGCCCATGACCGAGGACGTGTTCGGCGCGGAGAACATGCCCTGCCCCAGCCCGTTGAGCAGCAGCGCCGCGAACATCCCGTAGTCGAAGTCGATGGGCAGCGCCAGCAGACCGACGAAGGAGAGCGCCACGACGACCAGCCCGACCGTCGAGAACATGCGGGCGCCGAACCGGTCCGACAGATGTCCGGACACGGGGCCGGCAACGAGGAAGCCGACCGTGAGCGGAAGCATGAAGATGCCCGCCCACAGTGGGGTGTCCTCGTAGTCGTAGCCGTGCAACGGCAGCCAGATGCCCTGCAGTCAGATGATGAGCATGAACTGCAGCCCGCCGCGCGCGATCGCGGTCAGCAGCGCGGCCAGGCTGCCCGCCGCGAAGGCCCGCACCCTGAACAGGGCCAGGTTGAACATCGGTTCGGCGATGTGTGTCTCGATGTAGCAGAAGACCAGCAGCAGTACGGCGCCGCCGATGAGACCGCCGAGCACCCACGGGTTCCCCGAGCCGGTGGCGCTGCCGCCGTAGGGCTGGATGCCGTAGGTGATGCCCGCGAGGAGGATTCCGGCGCCCGCCGCGAAAGTGACGTTGCCGAGCCAGTCGATGCGGCCGGGGCGGCCCGCCGAGGTCTCGCGCAGGCTCAGGTACGACCAGATCGTGCCGGTGATGCTGATCGGCACGCTCACCCAGAACACCGCGCGCCAGTCGACGACGGCCAGCAGCCCACCGGCGAGCAGACCGAGGAACTGGCCGGCGAGGGCGGTGATCTGGTTGACGCCGAGGGCCGTTCCGCGCTACCGCGCCGGGAACGCGTCGGTGAGGATGGCAGCCGAGTTGGCGGTGAGCATCGAGCCGCCGAAGGCCTGCACGATTCGCCAGAGGATCAGCCACATAGCGCCCCGCCCCCGCGCGGAACGGGTTCAGGGACAGCGCGACGGACGCGCACGCGAAGATCAGGTAGCCGATGTTGCCGGGCGCGAGGGGATCCAGGCCGATGCCCCGGAAGATCGCGGGCAGCGAGATGATGACGATGGAGGCGTCCATCGTCCCGGGGGGTGTCCTTGCGACGCCCCGGGCGCACGGCTCCCGGCAGGGAGGACCGCCCGGGCCGAGGACCGCTCCCTTGTCCGTCGCCGGGTATGTGCGCGCTCCGGGTCACAGTCGCTCCGCAAGTCGGTCGAGCAGGGGGAGGGCGGACGCCAGCGCCGCGCGCTCCGCCTCGGTGAACCTGTCGAGGACGACGGCGAGGCGCCGCACCGACTCCGGGCGCCGCTCGGCCAGCATGGCGCGCCCCTCGACCGCGATCGCCAGGATGCTCCGCCGCCGGTCCGCGGCATCGGGGCTGCGGCGGACGAACCCGCGCTGTTCGAGCAGCGCGAGCGTGCTCGCCGTCGCCTGCGGGCGTACCCGCTCCAGCTCGGCGAGGGACGTGGGCGACTCGGAGCCGTCACGCGCGAGCCGGGCCAGCACCGAGACTCCGGAGAGCGACAGGTCCCCCACGGCGTGCGCCTGACGCAGGCGCCGGGTCACCCGCCCGACCGCGAGCCGTAGATCGGACGCGAGCCGGGCAGAGTTGTTCGGACTGTCCACCTTCATGACTACTGACACTAGATTTATCAGCCTGGACTGCTCAACCAGTTGTCAGTAAATGGCGCGAGGAGGTAGCTGACGGTGAGAGAGCGTCCCGCAGGACTGTTCGTCGGACTGTGCACCCTGGATGTCATCCAGCTCGTGGACCACGCGCCGGGTGCCGACGAGAAACTCACCGCCCGGGACCAGGTGGTCGCCGCGGGCGGCCCGGCCGCGAACGCGGCTGTGGCATTCGCCCACCTCGGCGGCACGGCCACGCTGCTGACGGCAATCGGCCGTCACCCGTTGGGAGTTGCGGCGACGGCAGACCTGCACGCGCTGGGCGTGACAGTGACCGACCTCGCTGCCGAATCGGCCCGACCGCCCGCCGTGTCCTCCGTCCTGGTGACCGCGTCCACCGGCGAACGCGCCGTCGCCTCCACCAACGCGACACGCCACCGGCTCACCCCGCCCGAAGATCTCGACGCGCTGGTCGCGGCCTGCGACATCGTCGAAGTCGACGGCCACCACATGGAACTGGCCGTGGCCGCCGCCCGCTCGGCACGTACCACCGGCCGTACGACCGTGCTCGACGGCGGCAGCTGGAAGCCCGGCACCGAGGACCTGCTCCCGTTCGTCGACGTGGCCGTCTGCTCGTGCGACTTCCACCCACCCGGCACGCACACACCGATGGACACCCTGCGGTTCCTGCGGGAGCAGGGGGTCACCTGGTCGGCGGTCAGCGGGGGAGCGGACCCCATCGACTGGGCGGCCCCGGACGCCGGAGGCACGGTGGACGTGCCCGCCGTCCGGGTGGCGGACACGCTGGGCGCGGGCGACGTCCTGCACGGTGCCCTCACCCATCACCTCGCACTACGGGCCGGTCGCCCGACCACGGCGGACTTCGTCACCGCACTGACCGCGGCAGCCGCGGTCGCCTCCCGGGCCTGCGCGTCCTTCGGTACCCGGGCGTGGATGGGGAACCAGGGCCCGACGTGACCGCGTCACGTGATCGTGACGACTTCTCAGACGCATCTGCGCACCGCGCACCTCGACGACGCGGACGGGATCACCGATCTCCACACCCTGGCCCGCACGGCGTACTACAGCGCGGGCGGAGTGCCGGAAGCGGAACTGACCTCTCCCGACGCACGCGTCCGCCGACGGGAGAGCTGGGCTCGTGCCGTCCGATCCGCCGACAGGACGGTCCTGTGCGCGGAACGAGGAGGCGAACTGGTGGGCATCCTCGCGATGGGCCCGCCCTACGAAGCGGACGTCGACGCCACGACCACGGGCCAGCTCTACCAGATCCACGTCCGCCCCGGCCGCTGGGGCGAAGGCCTCGGCAGCCGGCTCCACGCGGCCTTCGTGCAGTTTCTCCGCGATGCCTCACTGACCACCGGCGTGCTGGAGGCATGGGAGAGCAACAGCCGGGCCCAGGCCTTCTACGCCCGGCACGGCTGGCGGCCGGACGGGCACCGGCGTCCCGGTCCGGGCGGCGGCGACTACCTGCGGATGCGCCTCGGCCCGGATCTCCAGGTCCCTCCTCGCCGCGTCGGAACCGCCTCCCAGACCCCAACATGCCTAGACTGAGCCGCCGTTGATCGTCACATCCGGCCGGTCTCGGGAGGACCGTATGACCCGCACGCCGTCTCGACGTACTGCTTTGCGCGGCCTGGTAGGTGCCTCGGCTGTGGTCGTAGGGTTCGACCCCTTCACCCGCAGTTGGGCGGTGACCGACTCCGGACGAACGCTGAGCGGTGTGCCGCGGCTCGACGGGACGCTGCTCACCGACGACGCCTCGCTCACCGCAGACGCCGACGACTTCGGGCACATCGTGCACCGCAGACCGGCCGCGGTCCTGCGGCCCGGCTCGGTGCGGGACGTCGTCGCGATGGTCCGGTTCTGCAATCTGCACGGCCTTCGCGTGGCGCCGCGCGGACAGGGACACGGCACGAACGGGCAGGCGCAGGTCGAGGGCGGGCTCATCATCGAGACCCAGCCGCTCGCGTCCATCGGGCCCGTACAGGCGGACGGTTCACGGGTCACGGTCGGGGCGGGCGCGAAGTGGAGCGACGTCGCCAAGGCCACCCTCGCCCACGGCCTGACTCCGCCCGTCTTCACCGACTACCTCGAACTCTCCGTCGGCGGCACCCTGTCCGTCGGCGGCCTGGGCGGCCAGACCCACCGGCACGGCGCACAGGTCGACAACGTCCTGGAACTCGAAGTCGTCACCGGCGCGGGGGAGTTGCTCCGCTGTTCCCCCACCCGGCGCCCCGACCTGTTCCACGCCGTGCTCGCCGGACTCGGCCAGTGCGCCGTGATCGTCGGCGCAACCCTGCGCCTGGTGCGCGCCCCGGAGACGGTACGGCACTACCTCCTGCCCTACGCCGACCTGCGGACCTTCCTCGACGACCAGCGCCTCCTCGCCACCGGGGGACGGTTCGCCTACGTCGAGGGCCAGGTCGCTGCGGACACCGCCGGAGCGTTCGACCAGTTCACCATCGAGGCCGTCGCCTACGGGCCGCCCGTGGGGGACACCCCCGACGACACCACGCTCCTGAGAGGCCTGCGGCACACCGTGTCCGGCGTCCAGATCACCGACCTCGGCTACTACGACTTCCTCGACCGGCTGGCCCCCTCCGTCGCCGCCCTGAAGGAAGCGGGCCTGTGGGCCTACGCCCACCCCTGGCTCAACCTCCTGCTGCCAGGCCGCAGCACCGCAGACCTCGCCACCACCCTCCTCGACGCGCTCACCCCGGCCGACCTGGGACCGGGCGTCGTACTCCTCTACCCGCTGCTGCGCGAGCGCCTGCACACCCCGCTGCTGCGGATGCCCGACGACCCGGTGCCGTACCTCTTCGCCGTCCTGCGCACCACACCGCCCGAGGACACGGCCACGGTGCAGCGGCTGCTGAGCGCCAACCGGTCCGCCTACGACACGGTCGGCGCGGCCGGTGGCACGCAGTACCCGGTCGGCTCGATCCCCTTCCGACAGGCCGACTGGAGACGGCACTTCGGCCCGGTCTGGCACCGGTTCGCCGAGGCCAGGAGGACGTACGACCCGAAGGGGATTCTGGTACCGGGGCAGGGCATCTTCTGATCGCCGCTGCCGCTCCACTCGGGCGGCAGGTCCGCCGGCGCGTCGCGCAGTGCGGTGCGGGAGGCCACGCCCAGCTTGGGAAACAGCTGGCGCAGGCGGGCGGCGACGGTACGGGGGGAGAGAAAGAGGCGTTCGGCGATCTGTTTGTTGGTGAGACCGGCTGCCGCCAGGAGGGCGATCTCCCGTTGTTGCGGTGTCAGTGACGCCGGGCCGGTCGCGCCGGTCGCGCCGACGGACAGGCCGGTCGCCCGCAGTTCGCTGCCCGCCCGGACCCTCCAGGGGCGGGCGCCGAGCCGTTCGAAGGTGTCGATCGCGCCGGCGAGTTGGGTGCGTGCCTCCGCCGTGGACTTCACACGGCGGAGGCGTTCGCCGTACGCGAGACGGACCCGGGCCAGTTCGAAGGGCCAGCGGTCCGTGCCGGGTACCGCGAGTGCCTCCTCGAACAGGCCGATCGCTTCGTGGTCGACGGCTGCGATGGCCTCCGACGCCTTCACCAGCAGGGCGAGCCGTGGCGAGATCGCGGCGATGCCGGCCTCGCGCACCGCCGTCACCTTACCTGGAGATGATCCCTCCGAATACGGGTACGGGCGTTGGCCCGGTACGAGGACCTGTGCCGCGGATCCCTGAACCAACTGGTGCCGGCCAACCGCGAGTTGGGCCCGGAGAAGATCATCGCCCCGGCCGAGGAGGCCGGCGGCCCGGTGCCCGAGGAGCGCGCGACGGTCTCCCAGGGCTACCTACAGACAGCTGGCCGGGTGTGCGGCCTCCGTACTCAACTCCCGTGATTCCTGGTCGGTTTCACCGGTGAGTCCCTGAGGGTGCGGACGGCTGGTGCGCCTCCTCGTGTCGGCGTCGCGGCGAAGCGGTCTCGCCCGACGGGGTGGTCCCACGGGCGGCGGCGCGGGCCGGGCCGTCGGGGATGGTGAAGGCGAAGAGGGAGGTCGCCGCGGCGAGGGCGGCCAGGGCGAGATAGGCGTGCTGGTAGGCGGTGATGGGCGGATCCGCCGCGGCCGAGGCGGGCGTGCTCAGCACCAGGGCCGTGGTCACCGCCGCCGGGGCGAAGGCGCCGCCGGTCTGCCGTACGACCGTGTTGAGAGTCGACGCCTGCGCCAGGTCCTTGCGGGAGACGGTCGCCAGCGAGGCCACCGTGGTCGGCATGAAGACGCCGCCCATGCCGATGCCGAGGAGGAACATGTACGTACGGAAGGTCCACAGACCCGTGTCCTGGTCGCAGGTGGCGAAGAGCAGCAGGACCCCGCTCACCATGGCCAGGCCGGAGCCGATGATGATCCGGGGGCCGACCCTGGAGTAGAGGACTCCGACGATCTGGACGGTCAGCAGCACACCGAAGGCTTCCGGGAAGGTGCTGGTGCCGGACTCCAGTGCCGAACGGCCCTGCCCCTGCTGGAGGAAGAGCGGGCCGAGGTACATGGCCCCCAGGATCGGCACCAGGCCCACCAGATTGATCAGGTTGGTGTCCCGGAAGAGCCGGTCCGCGAAGAGACGCAGCCTCAACAGCGGTTCGGCGGTGCGGAGTTCGAAGAGGACGGCGGTGGTGAGCAGGACCGCGCCGAGCGCGAGGGCGGTGACGACGGCGGGGGAGGACCAGCCGCGGTTGGGGCCCTCGCAGACCCCGAACATCACGGAACCCAGGGCCGCCGCGCTCAGCAGCAGCCCGGTGAGGTCGAAACGGCCTGGCCGGTGACCGCGGTGCTCGGCCAGGAAGACCGCTCCGAACACCACGGCGGGCACACCCAGCGGCAGGTTGACGTAGAACACCCAGCGCCAGGACAGGTGGTCCACCAACAGGCCGCCGAGGATCGGCGCGACGGCCGGGGCCATCTGCTGCGGGACGATCATGTACCGCGAGATCCGCACCTGTTCCCACGAGTTGAAGGTGCTGTAGAGCAACGAGGACGCGGCGGGGAAGAGCAGTCCGGCGGAGAGCCCCTGCACCGCGCGGAAGGCGACGAGTTGGGCGAGGTCGGCCGCCGCGCCGCACAGCAGTGACGAACCGAGGAAGGCGCCGAGAGCGGTGAGCAGCACACGCTTGGCGCCGAACCGCTCCACCAGCCAGGCCGAGGCGGGGATGGCCATGGCCAGACAGACCGGGTAGACCACGACCACGCCGTCCAGGGCGGCCGTGGTCAGCTGGAACGTGCGGGCGATGGAGGGGAGCGCCACGGTCGTGATCGCTCCGTCGACGATCGCGATGAACGTCACGCAGACACACATGACCGGCACGACCAGACGCTGGCCCGGGCGCGGGCGGAGGCGTATTCGGGCGACAAGGGGGACGGGGGAAGCGGGGGAGACGGGACGGCGTCGGAACAGCAGCACATGCTGAGCATACTCACTATGTGAGCGCTCATAGGTCGCGGTCGAGGAACGTAGAATCGGTCCTCACCGCGAAAACGGGGAACGGGGAACGTCATGGCAGTGCACGGCAGCAGCGACATCCTGATCGACGAGCTCTACGAGACGACCCACCGACTACGGCAGTTCGTGGAGACCCGGCTGCGCGCCAACGGAGCCTCGGTCGCCCGGCTGCGCGCCCTGCGGATGCTCGCCCACGCCGAACAGCCGCTGCGCATGCGGGACTTGAGCGAGATGACCGGCGTTGCGGCCCGCACCACTACCAGCATCGTCGACAGCCTGGAGCGCGACGGGCTGGTCGAGCGCGTACGCCATCCGCACGACCGGCGCGCGTTCCTTCTCCGTCTCACCGACAAGGGCCGGGAGTGCCATCGCGAGGCCGAGGAGGTCGACGGCCTCGCGCTTGCGGAGGCGACGGCCGAACTGGACGCCGACGACCGCGCACAGCTGCGTACTCTGCTCGCGCGCATCCGGAAGGCGACGTCCTGAAGCCCGTCCGGGAGGCTCAGGCGGTGGTCCACTCGCGCAGCCGGCGCGCGATCCTGGGCAGGCCCAGTTCCCCGGAGGCCGTGTCGCGGACGAGCGCCACGACCGCCTTGGACGGGTGGTCGAGGCGGCGCTCGTCGAGGATCAGACAGGCCTCGGTGGCGTGCCGGGCGAAGGCCTCGTCGGAGTGTTCCAGGCAGGGCAACTTGGCGAGGGTCTGGAACAGCGCCGCCGCCTTGAGGTGCAGGGAGCCGTGGAGGTCGCGCTCCATCCCGCGGGCGTCGACGCGCGCGGCGGCGGCGTAGAGCGGGTCGCAGCGCCTCCGCCTGGGCCGCCCGCTGCTCCGCACTGGAATCCGCAGTCCCCGGCTCGGCCGCGAACGCCGCGCCACTGCGCGACCTGGACTCCTCGAATCCCGCGAGGAACCGGTCTTCTACGGCCGTCGCCCGCGCGTAGGCGGCCGAGAGGATGTACTCCTGCAGGCTGACGCCGACCTGTTTGGCCGCCGCCTCGATGGCCGCGGGCGGGCAGGGGTTCCTACACGGGCGTATGGCCCTCCAGGTAGGTGCGCACGGGTGCGGGCAGCCCGCCGGCGACGGCCTCGGCGAACGGTGCCCAGCGGAGCTGCCCCGCCGTGAGCTGAGCCTCCCCGGACGGATCGTCGCTCAACAGGTGACACACCACGGCCGATCCGCCCTCCGCCCCGGGTTCCAGAAGGCTTGAGCCGTCCACGAGGTAGCCCGTGAGTTCGTACACCACGCGCGCAGCGGTGGCCTGTGCCGTCTCGGCCTCCTCGGGGACACCGGACGGGAGGCTCCAGCCGCCCTGCACGTTCACCAGCAGCAGGCGTGCGTCGTCCACGACGACCGCTTCCACCACGTCCTCGGCAGCCTGCTCCAACGTCATGTCCCAACCGTCCCTTCGTGCAGGGAGCGACCGTCCGGCCGCGTCCGACCCGGTTTCCTACCCGGAGCACGTCGGTTCACGCGGGACGAACGCCGTGGGAGGTGTTGCCCCGGCATCCGAACCCGCGCATTCCCCTGCCCACTTGGAGCGGGCCGCCTTCAGGTTGCCCACAGGGCGGAGGGGCCATTCTGATGGGCATGCGGATACTCGTGGTCGAGGACGACCTGCGCCTGGCGGCGCTGCTCCACCGTGGACTTGTGGGCGAGGGGTACGCGGTCGACGTCGCGTACGACGGGCTGCGGGGCCTGGAGATGGCGCGGGAGAGCGCGTACGACGCACTGGTACTCGATGTGATGCTGCCGAAGCTGAACGGCTTCGGGGTGTGCGAGCGTCTGCGCCGTGCGGGGATGTGGGTGCCGGTGCTGATGCTCACCGCCCTGGACGGCGAGTACGACCAGGCCGAAGGGCTCGACCTCGGCGCCGACGACTACGTAACCAAGCCGTTCTCCTTCGTCGCGCTGGCCGCGCGGCTGCGCGCCCTGATCCGCCGGGGCCGACCGGAACGGCCGGCCGTGCTGCGGATCGGCGACCTGGAGATCGATCCGGCCGCCCGCCGCTGCCGACGCGGCGGCACGGACGTCGTACTGACGGCACGTGAGTTCGCCGTCCTGGAATACCTGGCCCGCCGCGGCGGGGAGACCGTGTCCAAGGGCGAGGTCCTCGAACACGTTTGGGACGACCGCTTCGACGGCGACGTCAACATCGTCGAGGTCTACGTCAGCGCACTGCGCCGCAAGATCGACACGCCCTTCCAGCGGCACACCATCCGCACCGTCCGCGGGGCCGGCTACCGGCTCGACGCGCCGGAAGGGAGCCGGCCGTGACCTGGAACCGAGCCCGTCACCTGCCGCGGCTGCTACGCCGCCCACGGCCCGCCACCATCCGGCTGCGACTGGCCCTCCTGGCGGCCGTCATCACCCTGATCCCGCTGAGCGCGGCCGCGGTGCCCATCGCTCTCACGGAGCGCACGTCCCTGCTGCAGAGCGCCGCCCGCCGTACATCCGCCGCCGAGTTGGACGCCTACACGCTGCTGAACACCGTCATGGACCCGCCCGACTGCACCCGGTCCTTCCAGCGGATCCAACGCTTCAGGAACACCCACATCAGTCTGTGCCGACCCACGCGGCAGGCGGGGCAGAGCACGGGAAAGCTGTCCCTGCTTCCGTGGGCCGACCCGGCCGGCGCGCCCGTACCGATCCGCGTCGTCGTCGACCGGTCGTCCATGGCCATGGGCCTGTCCCCCAACAGCGTCGTCCTCGTTCAGTCTCTTGAGGCCGAACAAGCTCGCCTGAACACCGTAGTCCGGGCCCTTCTCGTCGGCGTCGCGGGGATCACGCTGCTGGTGGCGGGCGCCACGTGGTTCGCGGCGGGCCGGGTGCTGCGCCCCGTCGAGGCCATCCGCGCCGACTTCGCCGAGTTCAGCGCACGCCACCTCGACCGGCGCGTCCCCGTCCCGCGTACCGGCAACGAGATCGCCCGGCTGGCCGTCACCATGAACGCCACGCTCGACCAGTTGCAGACCGCGGTCGACCGCCAGCGCCGGTTCACCGCGGACGCCTCCCACGAACTGCGCACCCCGCTCGCCTGCCTGCGCACGGAACTCGAACTCGCCCTCAACAGGCCCGAGTCCGCGGACTGGCCGCAGGTCGTCGGCGCCGCGCACGACGACACCATCCGGCTGCAGACCCTGACGGAGAACCTCCTCCTGCTGGCCCGCCTCGACGCCGAACACGCAGAAGGCCGCGCCTGGCCCGGCGCACCCGTCGATCTCACCGGCCTCGTCCGGGAGGAGATCGCCCGCCGCCCGCCGTCCCGCCCGACCCTGCACGTCGTGACGGACGCCGGCCCACTACTCGTGCCGGGCCGGCACGCCCTGATCGCCCGTGTGCTGGCCAACCTCCTGGACAACGCGGAACGGCACGCGAGCAGCACGGTCACCGTCCGCCTGAGCCAGGACGCCGGGCGCCGCGAGGCCGTCCTCGGCGTCGAGGACGACGGGCCCGGCATCCCGGCCCCGGACCGCGCCCGCATCTTCGAGCGCTTCACCCGCCTCGACGACGCTCGCGCCCGCGACACCGGCGGCTTCGGACTCGGCCTGGCCATCGCCCACGACGTCGCCACCCTCCACGACGGAACCCTCACGCTCGCCCCGCCGGACGGCAGCACTCGTTTCACACTGCGGCTCCCGCTGCACCACTGACACGAACGCGCTCGATATCTGCCACGACGCCCTTGCATCGGGACGTGGCCTGCGGCGCTGCCCCACCCCCGGCCTACGTTCGGGTCATGTTCCCCTCCTCACTCACCCGTTCCCTGTCGCCCACGGCTCCCAGGGCCACGCGTCCGCCGCTCAGCCCCAGTTGGTTCGCGGCCGTGATGGGCACCGGCATCGTCGCCGACGCGGCGGCCACCCTGCCGCGTGGCTTCCCCGGGCTGCGGACCGCCGCCACGGTGGTGTGGCTGGGTGCCGTACTGCTGCTGGTCCTGTTGACCGCCAGGTATCTGCGGCAGCGGGCCCTGCGGGCGCACGCGGCTGATCCGGTCCTGGCGCAGTTCTTGGGCGCGCCGCCGATGGCACTGCTCACGGTGGGTGCCGGGGCGTTGCTGCTCGGTCGGCGGGCGATCGGCCTCCACGCGGCGCTGGACGTGGACTGGGTGCTGTGGTCGCTCGGCACCGCACTCGGCCTCGCCGCCGCCTGCACGGTGCCCTGTCTGATGGTCACCCGGCACCGCTTCGCGCCGGACGCGGCGTTCGGCGGCTGGCTGATGCCGGTGGTACCGCCCATGGTCTCCGCCGCGACGGGCGCCCTGCTCGTCCCCCACGCACCGGCCGGCCAACTCCGCCTCGCCCTTCTCCTGGGCTGCTACGCGATGCTCGGACTCGGCCTCGTCGCCGCGCTTCTGGTCCTCGCGATGATCTACGGCCGCCTCGTGCACCACGACGCCCCCACCGGCGCGATCGTGCCCACGGTGTGGATCGGCCTGGGGGCCCTGGGGCAAGCGGTGACGGCACTCGGCGCGCTGGCCGTGGCGGCACCGAGCACCCTGCCTGCGCCCTACGCCCGGGGCGCCGAGGTCCTCGCGCTGCTGGGCGGAGTCGTGGTGTGGGGCTTCGCCCTGCTGTGGCTGGCGCTCGCCACCGGGCTCACCGCACGGACGATCCGGACGGGGCTGCCGTTCGCGCCCACCTGGTGGTCGTTCATCTTCCCGGTCGGCGCGCTCGTCACCGCGACCAGCGCGCTCGCGGCGCGGACCGGCTCGGTCCTGTTCGTCTGGGCCGCCGTCGTGTTCTACGTGCTGCTCGTCCCGGCCTGGATCGTCGTGGCCGGCCGTTCTCTGGGCCATGTCGCCACCCCGACCGCCCTTTCGATGCGACGGAAACCGATCAACTCCCTGAGGTGACAAGGCTCTTGCGCAGTCGGAGCGGACGAGGTCGTCGTCGAGGCCGAGCAGGCCGTGGCGCGAGGAGAGGATCAGCAGCCGGTCGGGTCCCAGTGCCTCGGCCGTCCTGCGGCACGCGCGGTGGCAGGAACCGATGTACAGGTCCGCGGCCCGCGCGGGCCGGTCCAGCCTCGCGGTGGCTTACGGGCTTCGGCTTCCCGAGCGTTCGCCGTGCCGCGTCCGAGTGGCTGTCACGCGGGCCGGTGCGGGTTCGGCGTGCCGTCATCGCTCATGTGCGCCCGCTGCCAGATCTCCTTCCAGCCGAACGGGATCTCCGACACGAGCCGGTGGCGCTGACCGCACGGACACGGCGACGGCGCCCACGCACACCCACGGCACAGTTCGACCCAGCCGTGCCCGGTCGAGTTCGGCTCCAGCGGTCCCTCGTCCCCGCAAGCCGGGCAGCCGGGCAGCCGGGCAGATCGACGCCGTCCAGAAGCGCGTTCTGCCGCCGGACGTACTCGGACAGCCGCAGCGACGGGTGTCGAAACGGGTCTTCGAACCAGGCACGGTCCGGGCTCTCCCACCAGCTCCGCAGCCACCACGGCCGAGGGTTCGGTACAGCCCGACGCCCGACCTGCTTCGCCGCCCGACGCCCCACCGCGTACTCCTCTGCCCGCACGAGCCACAGCACCCGCGCCTCGTGCAGTTCCTCCACCGCCCGCGCCGGCGCGTCCGGGTCCGCCTCCAGCCGTCGGGGGATCCCGGCGCTGAGCGTGAGGTGGTGGTATGTCGCCCGGAGGCCGTATGGAGCAAAAACGGTGAGGCAGGTGCGCAGCGCGCTGTGCCGCCGGTGAAGGGGGAGCCGGGCGTCGTGCACGCGCGCCCGGTGGGTCAGAAAGCTGGTCACTCTGTGGGCTCTGGGTCCAGTGCACGCGTCAAGGCGGCCGTGACGGCGGCGGCGTGTGTCGGCAGGTGTTGTCCGGCCCGGGTTCCGGCGAGGCTGAGGAAGCTCCGCAAGTCCGCCTGGGCGCCGATGACGAGCGCGCGCACCTGGTCCAGCGGCAGTTCGATCACCGGGCTGCCGTCCTTCGCCTGGGTGTCGAGAGTCAGCCGCACGGCGTCGTCGACACGTCCGGCCGCAGAGGAAGGGGCGTGACAGAAGGAGGAGCAGCCGGTGCCGTCCAGCACCTCACGCCGGTCCCGCCAGGTCTCCAGGCCGTTGCGGCAGCCCGCCTCGACGAAGACGGTGGCGGTGGCTGTGTCGGTCACCCGGGACCCACCGGGGGCGAACAGGTCGGGCATGGTGAGCGGCCCGTGCAGGAACGCGCCGAGCGGGTCGGTCGGGCACGGCCCGTGGTCCTCCTCCGGCGCGAAGTCGTCGGCAGCGAAGATCTCCAGTACGGGTTGCATCACAGTCACACAGGGATGATGCCGGACCCGCTGCCACACCACCACGGGGTTCAGCTACGGCACCGGGCTCGGCGGCCGCCCGATATCAACGGCCGTGGGAACCCGCGTACTCCATCAATGACGACGACTTCCGGCTCGAGGAGGTCGAGTTGGTCGTGCCCGCGCCGGTCGTCCGGAAGCTCGTCCGGAACGCCCCCGGTGTCACACCCAAGTGCCGGACGAACGCCCTGCGGAGCGACTCGGCCGAACCGAACCCGGCGCGGCGCGCCACCACCGGCAGTGAATCGTCACCCGTCTCCAGCAACACCTGGGCGGCCTCCAGCCGGACCTGTTCCACATACCGGGCCGGGGTGGTCCCCACTTCTTCGTCGAAGAGCCGGCCGATGTGCCGGACGCTGACGCCCGCCCGGCGTGACATCGCGGTCAGCGTGTGGTCGGCGCCGGGGTTCGCGGCGACCTCGTCCAGGGTCCGGCGGAGCACCGCATGCCGGGAGTGCGGGAGCTGGGAGCGGACGCTGAACTGGGACTGTCCGCCCGGCCGTTGCATGAAGACGACCATGTCCTTGGCGACCGCCCGGGCGACCTGGGCACCGTAGTGCTCCTCGACGAGCGCCAAGGACAGGTCGATACCGGCACTGACGCCCGCCGAGGTCATCATCGGCCCGTCCCTGACGAAGATGGCGTCCGGTTCGACCCGCACGGACGGGAAACGCACGGCCAGTTGCCGGGACTGCCGCCAGTGCGTCACGGCGCGGCGCCCCCGCAGCAGTCCGGCCGCGGCCAGCAGGAACGCGCCGGTGCACACCGACGCCGTACGACGGGCCGTGCCGTGCAGTCGCCGGACCACATCCAGGAGCGCGTCGTCCTTGATCAAGGTCTCCCATTCCGGACCGCCCGGCACCACCAACACGTCGTACGGCTCCTGCACGTCGTCGACGGTGAGGTCGGCGCCGATACGGGTCCCGGCGGAGGTGATCACCGGCGCCCCGTCCGCCGAGGCGATCCGAACCCGATAACGCCCGCCGAATTCGTTGGCCGACGCGAACACCTCGATCGGGCCGGTCACGTCGAGCAGCCGTACGCCGGGGAAGACGAGGACGGTGACGGTGAGCGGGCCTGAGGCGGCGCGGTTGTGGTTCATCGGACAGCCAGAGTGCGTCCGTCACCCGTGCTGGTGCCACGACCGGCTTCCTCTCTGCTGGGAGGCAGTGCCTCCCAGCAGGCTGGAGGGTGAGGGTGAACGGCTTGCTGGCCCTTGGCGGCTGGTTCGCGCGTGGGCACGGTGTCGGCCAAGTCGCCGTGCAATGGCCG
Organism: Streptomyces sp. NPDC050549; assembly: GCF_040655035.1. Classification (NCBI taxonomy): domain Bacteria; kingdom Bacillati; phylum Actinomycetota; class Actinomycetes; order Kitasatosporales; family Streptomycetaceae; genus Streptomyces; species Streptomyces sp. NPDC050549. The sequence goes on along the minus strand of NZ_JBFAJD010000015.1, from coordinate 70,323 downwards.
ACCCTGACGTGCCGTCAGGAGGGTCGGCCGCCGAACTGCCAGTTGTGCACCTCGATGTCCGCGTACCGCCCCTCGGTCAGGACCGCACGTGCACTCGCCGGGTCCGGTGCGCGCAGCAACGCCGCCGTGCCGAGCCAGTTGGCGCCGTCGTCGGACAACAGCGGTCCGTACGCGATGAGTTCGTCCCGGCCGGGCGGTACCGCGAGGTCTGCCGCGGACTGCGGCCCGGCGCCCAGGCCGATCACCAGGTACCGGTTGCCGCCGGTCCTGCCTCCGGGGAAGTCCCACATGGTGCGCCCCAGCGTGTTGCGCCACCGGCGCAGCAGTACGTCCCGGTAGACGCCTGCCTGGTAGTTCGGCTCGTCGAAGGCGAACGCGCGGGCGGCGGCCGGATCGGGCAGGTCGAGGATGTGGACGCTGCCGGTGGGAGCGTCGCCGTCGTCGCTCAGGGTGGGGCCCCGGGCGATCATCTCCTTCGCGTACCGGTCCATGTAGGACCAGTGCTCCTGCAGCAACTCGTGGCGCAGGGCAAGGGAGTTGGGCCGGTCGCGGTGGTAGCAGAGAAACTCCACGGCCTCAGGCCCTGAGGAAGTCGATGAGTGCCGCGTTCACCTCGTCGGGCCGTTCCTGCTGGGTCCAGTGCCCGCAGTCGGCCAGTTCGACGGGCTTGCGATGCAGGTTGGGCATGAAGTCGGGCAGCTGCTCGATGAGGTCGCGGGCACCGGGGAAGGCGGGGACGAGGTCGCGGTCGCCGTAGATGTACAGGGAGGGCCGGGTGACCACGGCGCTGTCCCACGGCGCGGTCAGTTCCCAGTTGCGGTCGAGGTTGCGATACCAGTTCAGGGCGCCGGTGAAGTTCCCGGAGAAACTCTCGGCCAGCGCGTCCAGATCGTCCTCGGTGAGCCACTCCGGCAGCACCTCGGGGTCCTCCATGTCCGCGAGCCAGCCACGCTCGGGGTCGACCATCGGCTGCACGATCTCACCGGAGGGGGACGCCGAGGCGGACGCGTAGTAGAGGAACTTGCGGAGCGTGGCACGGGTGTCCCTGGCGAACTCCGCGTCGGCGACACCGGGACGCTCGAAGTAGTTCCAGTAGAACCGGCCCCCGAACAGTTCCCGCATCATGGCCAAGGGACGGTGCGGCCCCCGGAACGGCGGCGGCACGCTCAGACCGGCCACCCCGAGCACCATGTCCGGCCGCAGCAGCGCGGTGTGCCAGGCGACCGGCGCGCCCCAGTCGTGGCCGACGACATACGCCTTCTCCTCGCCCAACTCCTTGATCAGGCCGACGACATCGCCGACCAGGTGGAGGATGGTGTACGCGTCGACATCGTCGGGATGGTCACTGCTGCCGTATCCACGCTGGTCGGGGGCGACCACGCGGAAGCCCGCGTCGACCAGGGGGCCGAACTGGCGGTGCCAGGAGTGCCACGACTCGGGGAAGCCGTGCAGGAGAACCACCAGGGGGCCTTCGCCCTGCTCGGCGATGTGCAGCCGAATGCCGTTCACGTCAACCATGCGATGCGCAACCATGGGAACGAGCGTACGTGCCGTGATCGTCGGGCGGCATGGCGGTTTTTGGACCCCGGGCGGAGATCTCGGACCCTCAGTTGTTCGGGCCCGAGCCGTGCTCGTCCTGCTCCTGGTAGGAGTAGCGCTGCTCTTCCACGGGCCGGCGATGTTGTGGTAGCCGCGTTCCTCCCAGAAACCGCGGCGGTCCTCGGTGAGGTACTCGACGGCACGCAGCCACTTGGGGCTCTTGTAGCCGTACAGGTGCGGTACGACGAGGCGCAGCGGGAAACCGTGTTCGGCGGTGAGGGGCTCGCCGTTGTGGTGGGTGGCGAGCAGGGTCTGCGATGCCGTGAAGTCGGCCAGGCGGAGGTTGGCGGAATAGCCGTACTCCGCCCAGGCCATGACGTGCGTGACCTCCGGCGCGGGCGGGACCAGGTCCAGGAGCGCGGTGGCGGGAATGCCGTACCACTCGTGGTCGGTGGAGGTCGGGCCGGACGCGCAGTGCAGGTCGGCGACGACCGTGACATGCGGCAGGGGCGCCAGCCGGTCGAAGGCCCAGCTGTGCTCGGCGCCGTCGGCGGTGGCGCCGTGGACCCGCAGGTTCCAGCGGTCGGGGCGGAAGCGGGGGACGGGCCCGTAGTGCGAGACCGGCCAACCGTGCACATGGCGCTGGCCGGGCGGGATGCGGCGGGCCGGGTCGGCGGCGGCCTCGGCCGTGTCCTGTCGGTCCCTTGCCACGCGGGACGTCCCTTCCTCACCGGTGACCTGGTTACGGCTACGGCTACCTCTCCCGAGCGGCGTAGGCGCTCCCGGACGGTGCGACCGAGGCCGGGTCCGGGTGCGCCTGCACGCGTCGGCGCTCCGCGCGGTGCGGGCCGGGGATCAGCGCCTGACCGGCGCGTCCCGAGCGGGTCGGACGGTCGCCAGGGACACCTCGGTCGACTTGATCAGTGCGACGACCGGTGAACCGGCCGCCAGCCCCAGGTCGCCGACCGCGTCCTTGGTGATCGCCGCGGTCAACTGGCCCCCGCCGACCGTGATCTTGACGACGGCCATCGCCCCGCCGGTGGCGACGTCGCTGACCGTGCCGGGCAACTGGTTGCGGATGGACAGCCCCTCCACCCGGCCGGTGGCGAGTGCGACCTCGGTGGACTTCATCATGGCGCGTACGGCCGTGCCCTCGGTGAGCCCCAGGTCCTTCACGGCCTCCAGTGTGATCGCCGCCGTGAGGTCCTGGCCGCCGTCGAGGCGTACCTTCACGGTCGCCATCACCGCGCCGGGCGTGACGGCCGTGACGGTGCCGGGAATCTGGTTGCGGATGCTCAAGGTCATGACGGAACGCCTCACAGAGAAAGATCTGGATTGCCGGATTTATCACCGGCTGTGTGTCCACAAGCTAGCCGCTCCGGACGCGCCCGTCGCAGACCTTGTCGCATCCGCCACCTGGGAGTTTCCTCCGTCCTGGCACATCGGGGAAAGCCGCGACCGGGGAGGGGGATCGCCGGAATGCCGCCGTCCGCGGCGAGAGTCTTCGCCCGCGGCTGGGCAATGGGCGGAATGTCCTGGCGCTCGCCAGGCGGTACGGGCCCTTCGTCCCGTATCCGCGTTTGGTCTCGGTGTCCCGTCTCGCTCAAGCGAGTCGCTTTCTCGACGAACTGAGTCGTTCGGGCTTCTGTCTCGGTGAACCGAGTCACGCGACCGAGGGCTCTGGGGGTGCCGGATGGCCGTACCGGCTGGGATGGACCACGCAGAGCCGCGTATCGAGTTGTCGTACGTGGGCGCGGTATATGGACGGCGTCTACGTCCGCTGCAGGACTGCGTGTGGACGCCGTCGCCTCGTGTGATGGTGGGGTGGCCTCAGTGATGGGCGGGCCTGTGGTCGATGGCCTCATGGGTGCGGGCGTCGATGCCCGTTCCAGGGCCGGGCGTCGAGGTGAGCGCGTGGCGGATGGTGGCGGCGCCCCAGAGAGCCATGGTGGCGGCGAAGAGCACGGCGAGCGCTGTCGCATTCGCCGCGACGAGGGCGATGATCGCCGCACTGAGCGCCGTCACGCCGAGCAGGCTCGCGAACACGGCGAAGATGTGCGTGGTCCGGGAGCAGCTCTCCGTGAAGAGTTCGTCGATGCGCCCGAGGGAGCAGCCGCCGACCGCGCCGAGCACGAGCATCGCGGTCGCGGTGCCCCGGGTGCTGGAGATCAGCCACGCGCCGGTGTCCCGCAGATAGGCAACGTAGATCACGATAATGGCCGTCATGAAGAGCGACGTGGCTGCGTCACGCCAGGTGAGCCTCATGATTCGCCCCCCTCTGTCCAAGTTGGTCCTGGTTCTTGAGGCCATTGTCTAACGCTTGCTGACGGGCCGCCAGGGACCGACTGACCTGCGGTGTCTTTCCAGGCAGGGCCTTTCGGCCCAGTCCTGCGCTGCCGGGCCTGGTAAGCCACTCCACTCCCCGGAACTGACCGGAATCAACTGAGATCTGTCGCGACGACCCGGTCCCCGCGTCTCACTCAATCCAGTCCACGCAGGTCAGCGGCATGCGGACGACTAACTACGTTGAGACAGGACACTCGGCGATCGGCTGGGTGCGGTCGTGCGGAGAGGCGGTCGCCCGTGATCCAGATCGTGGAACACGCACCGCGCGAAGGCCCCTATGCCATCGGTGCCGCGCTCAAGGCGGCCGGGCTGCCGACCCGGGTCTGCCGGACCTGGGCGGGCGACCCGGTGCCGGACACGGCCGACGGCCTGGTGGGTCTGATGGTGATGGGCGGGGCGATGGCCGCCTATGAGGACTTCCCCGGCCGTAGCGCCGAACTGGCGCTGCTGCGCGCCGCGTTGGACGCCGAGATCCCCGTGCTGGCCGTGTGTCTCGGCGCGCAGTTGCCGGCCGTAGCGGCGGGCGGTTCCGGACGGCCTGGTGACGGCGCGCAGATCGGCTGGGCCGACGTACGGATGACCGAGGCCGCGCACACCGACACCCACGTCGCGAGCTTTCCCGAGCGGCTGCGGGCGCTGCACTGGCACGGCGACACGATGGACCTGCCGGCCGGGGCGACCCTGCTGGCCTCCTGCGACCGTTACCCGGTGCAGGCGTTCCGGATCGGCGGCTCGGCGTGGGCACGCAGTTCCACCTGGAGGTGGACGAGACGGCGGTCGCCGCGTTCGCCGACGCCTTCCCCGAGGAAGCGGCCACCGCCCCCGGCCTGGTGGAGTCCGCGCCCGCCGAACTGGCCGTACTGGCCCGGCACCGCGACGGCGTGTTCGAGCGCTTCGCCGCCTTCGTCGCGGAGCGTGCAGAGCGGACTGCGACCCGCGCCTTCTTCACCCGGCGTGCGGCCACCTGGGAGGAACGGTTCGCGGACGACGGCCCCCGGTATGCGGCGGCCGTCGACCGGATGGAACTGTGCCCCGGCGCACGCGTCCTGGACCTCGGCTGCGGCACCGGCCGGGCGCTGCCCGCACTGCGCGCACACGTCGGCGACGCGGGCCTCGTCCTCGGCATCGACCTCGCGCCCGCGATGCTCACCGCCGCCCGGCGCGAGGGCCGCGCCAAGGACGGCGCCCTGCTGCCGGCCGGCGCCTGCCGACTGCCGCTGCCGACCGCCGCGCTGGACGCCGTCTTCAGCGCGGGCCTGATCAACCACGTACCCGACCCCGCGACCGCCCTGCGTGAATGGGCCCGGGTCACCGCACCCGACGGCACCCTGCTGCTCTACCACCCCTCCGGCCGCGCCGAACGCGCCGTCCGCCACGGCCGCCCCACCGACCCGGACGACCCCCTCGCGGAACACCATCTGCGCCCCGCCCGCGCACGGCGGGCTGGGACCTGTCCCGCTACGAGGACGCCCCGCACCACTTCCTGGCCCGTGCCTCCTGCGTCGCCGGATGAACGCGCCGCCCCGCGCCACGGGGTGCGGCGGGCCCGGCATGCGGAATCCCGTTGCCGACAATGATCGGGCTGGCTAGGTTCGGCCCATGGCTGATGACGAACCCACGCGGGCCGCACGTCTGCTCGATGCCCAGGCCAAGGCCGCACTGCTCTTCGCGGAGATCGAGGAACGCGGGCTCGTCGCGCCGGGCGAGGGGGAACGCGCGGTCAGCGACCGGATCCGCGACCTCGCGAACGAGATGTTCGGCACCACCAGGCACTGGCACAAGCGGATCGTGCGCTCGGGACCGAACACGCTCAAGCCGTACCAGGAGAACCCGCCGGACCGGGTGATCGGCGCGGACGACATCGTCTTCGCCGACTTCGGGCCGATCTTCGAGGAGTACGAGGCCGACTTCGGCCGCACCTTCGTCCTCGGCGACGACCCGGTCAAGCATCGGCTGCGCGACGACCTGCCCAAGGTGTTCACGGCCGGCCGGAGCTTCTTCGAGAACACCCCGGACATCACCGGCGAGCGCCTGTACGCCGAGGTCGTCCGCCTCGCCGAGAAGGAGGGCTGGGAGCTGGGCGGCTGGCACGCGGGACACCTGGTCGGAGAGTTCCCGCACGACACGATCGAGGGCGCGCACGTCGAGTCGTACGTCACTCCGGAGAACGTCACCCCCATGCGCCGCACCGACAAGGCCGGCCGCGCCTGTCACTGGATCCTGGAGATCCATCTCATCGACGAGGAAAGGCAGTTCGGCGGCTTCTACGAGGAACTGCTCACCCTCTGACGGAGATTGCACCATGGGGACTGTCGCGGCACTGTACCGCTATCCGGTGAAGTCGATGGTCGGCGAGGCTGTGGTCGCCGTGGCGGTCACGGAGCGCGGGCTCTCCGGGGACCGGGTCTACGCCGTCCTCGACGGCACGGGCGCGGTGGGCAGTGCCAAACACCCGCGCAAGTGGGGCGAGTTGCTGCGCTGCCGCAGCCGCCTCGACGACTCCGGCACGGTGAGGGTCGTACTGCCGGACGGCACCGCGCTCCCGGTCGAAGACCCGCGCCTGGACGGGGAGTTGTCCAAACTGCTGGGCCGCCAGGTCTTCCTGTCGGCCGTCGTGCCGGAGGACAGCAGGCTGGAGCGCGCGGTGCCCGCGTACGAGGGCGGTGTCCCGGACTCCGTGCGGGAGTCGGCGACCGTCGACGTCACCGGGGAGAGCATCACGACGGGCGGCGTCGCCCCGGGGACGTTCTTCGACTACGGCCGGGTCCATCTCGTCACGACCGCGGCCCTGGACCGGGTGCGTGCCGTGCACCCCGCGGGGGACTTCGACGCCCGCCGCTTCCGGCCGAACCTGGTCGTCGACACCCCCGGGGGCCCCGGTTTCCCGGAGGACGCCTGGGTGGGTTCGTGCCTGCGGGTGGGGGAGGCCCTGTTCCGGGTCCTGGTGCCGACACCCCGCTGCGTGGTCCCCACCCTCGGCCACGACGAACTCCCGCCGGACCCCGCCATCATGCGCGCGGTCGCCCGGGAACACCGCGTACCCGTCTTCGACCTGGGCCGACTTTCGTGTCTCGGCGTGTACCTGGACGTCCTGGAGGCAGGCACGGTCCGGGTGGGCGACCCGATCTCGTTGCAGAACGCGGCGTGATCGTGCCGACGGAGCGGTACGGAACGGTCACTTCACGAAGCGGTACTTCACGTGGGTGGCGAGAGGAGTGCCGACCACTCTGACCTGCTCGACGCGCCGCCGTCCCGTGCCCGTTCCTTCGAAGAGCCGCAGTCCGTCGCCGAGCAGCGCGGGAACCACATGCAGCTGGAGTTCGTCGACGAGCCCCGCCCCGAGGTACTGCCGGACCGTGCTCGCACCACCGGCGATGTCGACGTTCCGGTCACCGGCTGCGGCCTTGGCCCGGGCGAGTGCGCTGTGGATGCCGTCGGTGACGAAGGTGAAGGTGGGGCTGAACAGGTCAGGAGGGCCATGCCGGTTCGGTGACGGTCGCGGCGAGTGCGTCGAGGAGTACCTGGGCGGGCCGCGACGCGGGCGGCTTGCCGTACACGGCGGCGACGACCTGGCGGCGCATGCCGGGGATGCGGTGGAGACTGACCCCGGGGTGCCTGTTGGCGAGGAGGGTGAGTCCCGGCAGCAGGCTCACACCGAGCCCGGCCGCGACGAGTGCTTGTACGGCGACGTAGTCGTCGGTCTCGAACTCGACCGCCGGCTCGGACCCGGCCCGCCCCCACGCCGCGACAAGATGCTCCCGGCAGCGCTCGCACCCGGCGATCCAGCGCGCGTCGGCATAGGTGGCCAGCTCCGCCCGGGGCCCCTCCCAGCACCGGTTCGCCGTGGTGACCACGTACAACGGCTCGTCGAGCAGCGGCGTCGTCGTGGTGTCGCGGCGGTCGCGCTGCGGCGGATCGCCGTGCTCGAAGATCAGCGCCACGTCCACGTCGTTGTTGCGCAGGCAGTTGAGCGCGTCGGGCGGTTCGGCCTCCCGCAGGGTCAGTTCGACGGCAGTGTGCTCGGCGGACACGCGGGCGGCGGCGAGCGGCACCAGGGTGGCCAGCGCCGAGGGAAACGCGGCCGGCCGGATCCGGCCGGTGCGCAGCCCGGCCAGCTCGTCCAGTTCGGCGTGCACGGACTCGACCTGCGCGAGGATCGACTCTGCCCGCTCCACCAGCAGCCGACCGGCCTCCGTGAGCCGGATACCGCGCCCCGTCCGCTGCAACGGCGGAACCCCGACCCCGGCCTCCAGCTTGGCGAGTTGATGACTCACCGACGGCTGGGCGTAGTGCAGCGCCTCGGCGGCTGCCGTGATCGAACCCTCGCGGGCGACGGCGACACGGCACGGAGCGGCGGCATGCGCAGGTTCGCCGCGGTGAGCGGGAAGACGGTCGGTTCCGAGAAACTGTGGATGGGCCAGACGCATGTCGCCCCTTCCACGACCTCGTCCGATCACCACCGCGGCGAGTCCGAGACCGCGATCCACGTGGTCAGCGGACACCCCGAGTTCGTCTTTCTCGACGACGCGGGTCCGCAGCCGGAGGAGATACGTCTGCGCACGTCCCCGGGCGACTACACCTTCGTCCCCCGTTCGTCCCGCACCGCGAGGAGAACCCCGACCCCGCGGAGGAGGCGGTGGTCGTGATCGCCCGCAGCACCCAGGAGGCGATCGTGGTCAATCTTCCGGGGCTGTACGACCTGGGCGCCGGGAGTTGAGGGTCAGCCGGGGTGTGGTCCCACGCTCATCGGCCTTCAGACCGCGGAGCGTCCAAAGCCCGTACAGCGCCAGTAGCGGTTTGACGATCAGCCACTCGCCGGGGCGGTAGTCGTCCGCGCGCACGAGCCTCTTCGCGAGATCGGGGCGCTGCCGCCGCAAGTACGCGCGGGCCTTGAGGGCGTGAGCCGGCTGGGAGGCGATCTTGATGCGGTCGGCGTCCTCGAGCAGCGGGATCACATGGGTGACGTTCTCCCATGTCGTCGCGCTTTCCTCTTCGAGGAGCAGCGTGCCGCCGAACTTGAGCACCGACCGCGCGTAGTTGGCCATCAACCTGGCCTCGGAGATACCACAGTGGGTCGTCGTACCGCCGCTGAGGATCACGCGAGTGTCGTGCGCGCCGTCATCGGTGATGGAGCGAACTCCGGCGCGGACTCGCCAACGGTTGATGAAGTTCGCCGTCGGCTGAGGGTTCCGGTATCCCAACACGACCACTGCCTCGACATCACCCCCGTTTTCTCCCACGAGAGTTCGAGACCAATGCCGGTTCAGCCACTCGCCCCAGGCCAGGACCACCACTCCGGCCGCCGCCACGCACGTCCTTTGCCGCATTCGGCGACTCTAGGTCACCCTGATGTCCCTGCCGTTCCGCAGAGAGGCATCCACCGTGTCCGACCATCTCGACACTCAGATCCACTACTGGGACGCCGCCGCGGCCACGAAGTCCTTCACCCACCCCCTCCATCCGCCCTGGCTGGCGGGGATCAGCAGACAGGCCGCGATTCTCGACTACGGATGCGGCTACGGCCGTACGCTGGACGAACTCGAACAGCACGGTTTCCGCGATCTGACGGGCACCGACATCTCACCGGCGATGATCGAACGGGCCCAACACCTGCATCCCGCCATGGACTTCGCCACGCTGGACACACCCCCGTCCATGCCCTCCCCGGACGCCGACTTCGACGTGGTTCTGCTCTTCGCCGTACTGACCTGTGTCCCCGGCGACGATGCCCAACGCCGCCTCGTCGCCGAGCTGCACCGCGTCCTCAAGCCCGGCGGAGTCCTCTACGTCAGCGACCTCCTGCTGCAGGACGACGAGCGCAACCGCAGCCGCTACGACGACTGCGCCATCCTCAACGACGGCTACGGCGACGTCGGTTACGGCGTGTTCCAGACCGGCGACGGCGCGGTGTGCCGCCATCACTCCCGTGAGTGGCTCACCGCGCTGCTCGCCGACTTCGAAGGCATCGGCACCCGGACCGTGACGGTGTCCACGATGAACGGGCATGAGTCGAGGGGGACACAGATCCTCTGCCGCAAGGCAGCCCTGAGGTGAAGTCAGGTGGAATCAGGCTTCCTTTCCGGCTCGGGCGAGTGCCTCCTCGGCCTGTGTGGCAAGGGAGTTGACGAGGTCGGTGGCTGAGGGAAGGTCGTCGATGAGGTCGACGGCTTCGCCGGCCCACACGGGCAGGGCCGGTATGACGCCCTGGGACAGGGCGACTTGGTAGGCGTGCCGGGCGTGGGGGTCGGTGGCGAGCTCCGCCTCCCGGTCGCGCCACTGGTCGAGGAACGGATGGCCGAGTGTGCGGGCGGTGTACTTCGACGGCCAGTCGGAGCCTCGGGCGATGTCGAGGATCCTGTTGCGCTCGGTCTCCGCGCCGTGGCCCTGGACGATGGCCGCGCTGGTCGAGGGGGCGACCAGGGCTTCCGTGGTTGCCTGGAAGCGGGTGCCGATGAGTGCACCGGCGGCTCCCAGGGCGAGAGCGGCGGCCAGCCCACGGCCGTCGGCGATGCCGCCGGCGGCCAGTACCGGTATCGGAGCGGCCAGGTCGACGACGACCGGCACGAACGGCAGCGTGGAGCGACCGTGCCGGGCGCCGTGTCCGCCGCTCTCGGAACCCTGCGCCACGATCACGTCGGCACCCAGGTCCACCGCCCGCCGGGCTTCCTCCAGATCGGTGACCTGAATGACAAGTGGCGTACCAGTGCGGTGAATTCGCCCGGCGAACGGGCTCGGATCTCCGAACGACAGCATCACCGCCCGGGGTTGGTGTTCCAGGGCGTGCTCAAGCGCGGCGACATCTATCTGCCAGGTCAGGAAGCCGATACCCCACGGGTTCGTGGTGTTCTCGGTAACTATGGCCAACTCCCGTGCCAGCCAGTCGCGTTCGCCGTTGCCACTGCCCAGCAGACCGAGCCCGCCGCCACGGGAGACGGCCGCGGTAAGCGCACCACCGGCCGAACCGCCCATGGGCGCCAAGGCGATGGGGTGTTGCACTCCGAACAGCTTCGTGAACGCCGTCGTCAATGCCATGAACCCATCATCACCCAATCTCGGCCCGTGAAGCAGCGGCAGCAGAAGAAGCTCTCCCGGCGGTTGTTCGGGGCCATGGCGGTGGGTGACGCCGGTGTGGTGAGGGCGGTGCTACAGGCCGGCGCCGACCCCGGGCGAGCCGACAGCGAGGGCACCACGCCGCTCTACGCAGCCTCCGTCAACGGGGAAGCCGCGATCGTCCGTCTGCTCCTGGAGGCCGGTGCCCTCCCCGACACCGAGAGCAGCGGAGTCGGCGCGGAGGGCCTGCCCTTGTGTGCGGCAGCTTGCTGGGGGCACACCGACGTGGTCCGCGAACTGCTGGCTTACGGCGCCGATCCGAATGAACGGGAAGATCATGGCACCGGCCGGTCCCCGCTGGAGTGGGCGAACAACGGTCCTCATCCCGGGACGGTCGCCCTCCTCACCGAGGCGGGCGCGACGGCAACCGCCGGGTGACGGACCTCCCGCACCATGGTCCGCCCCGGCAGGGGCGATCGGCGGGCATGGCGGATACTCGGGTATGGCGTGGCACACGGGTGCTGCGCGGGCTGGAGGTGCGCCGGCGTATGGAGAGACCTTGGCACGGCCTGCCCGGGCGGATTCCGGCGTGGTTGCGTGACCATGATCCGGGGCTCGCGGCGACCCGCAGGGCCGCCCGCACCGCGCTGGTGATGCCCGCGTTGTTCGCCCTGTGCGGCCAACTGCTGAAATCCTCGACGATGGCGACCTACGCGGCGTTCGGGTCGTTCTCGATGCTCCTGCTGGTCGAGTTCACCGGCCCGATGGTGCAGCGCCTGCGGGCGCACGTGGGGCTCGCGCTGGGCTGGGCGGCGCTCATCTGCCTCGGCACACTGGTGGCGCGGACGAACTGGCTGGCCGTTGCCACCATGGTCGTGGTGGGCTTTCTGGTGCTCTTCTCGGGGGTGGTCAGCTCCGTCCTCGCGGGCGCCACGACCGCTCTGCTGCTGGCCTTCATCCTCCCCGTGACCTCGCCCGCCCCGCTGTCGCAGCTGCCCGACCGGCTCGCGGGAGCGGGCCTCGCCGCGGTCGCCGCCATGTTCGCGATCTCCCTGTTGTGGCCCCGCTCCACCACGGACCCGCTGAGCGCTCCCGCCGCCCGGGTCTGCCGCGCGGCGGCGGCGCAGCTGCGCACCGACGCCTCCTGGCTGGACGGGGGACCCGAGGCGCCGACCGCCCGGCAGTGCGAGGTCGCCGCCGACCGGGCCACCGCCGCGGCGGCGGACCTGCGCGCCGCCTTCGACGCCACGCCCTACCGGCCCACCGGTCTGTCCGTCGGCTCCCGGGCACTGGTCCGCCTGGTCGACGAACTGACCTGGCTCAGCGCAATCGTGGAGGACAGCGGACCCGCGTCGGCCGAACGCCGGATCTGCGACGCCGACGCACGCACCGTACGGCGGGCGGCGGCCACGGCCCTGGATGAGGCGGCCTTACTCCTCGACGCCCCGCGCGAAGCACCCGACGCCCTGCGCGCCGCCCTCGTGGACCTGCGCGCGGCGATGGACGGCATGGAGGACGGCGCCACCCACCGGTTGCCCGTGGAACAGCCGAAGCCGCGCACCGAGTCGCAGGTCCGCGCCTTCATCGAGACCCTTGATCTCTCGTTCCGCGCCCAGGAGTTGGGCTTCGCCACCCTGCAGATCGCGGGCAACGTGGATCTGGCCGCGGCTGCCGAGCGGCGCAGCTGGCCGGAGCGGCTGCTCGGCGGAGAACCGGGCGCACTGGCCCAGCCGCTGGGCTCGGCCGTCGAACGCGCCGCCGCCCACCTGGAGCCGCGCTCGGTGTGGCTGCACAACAGCCTCCGGGGCGCGCTCGGGCTCGGAATCGCGGTGGCGCTGGCGAACGCGACAGGGGTCCAGCACTCCTTCTGGGTACTGCTCGGCACCCTGTCTGTGCTCCGCTCCAACGCGCTCAACACGGGGCAGAACGCGCTGCGTGCCCTCGGCGGCACCCTGGTCGGCTCACTCGTGGGGGTCGGGCTGCTCCAGCTCATCGGTCACCACGGCACCCTGCTCTGGTTCCTGCTCCCCGTCGCCGTGCTCGTCGCCGGAATCGCCCCCGCAGCCATCTCCTTCGCCGCCGGACAGGCGGCCTTCACCGTCACCCTGGTCATCCTGTTCAACATCGGTCAGGACCCCGACTGGCACATCGTGCTGCTGCGGATCCAGGACATTGCCCTGGGCTGTGCGGTGAGTGTGCTGGTGGGCCTGTTCTTCTGGCCGCGAGGTGCCGGGGTCGCCGTGGACCGGGCGCTGTCCGCGGCGTACGACGCCAGTGCGCGCTATCTCGCGGACGCGGTGGAGTACGCGGCCAGTCGCTGCAGCATCGGCTGTCTGCCGACCGACGCACCGCTGGAGGCGAGCCGGCAGGCGGCCGCCGCGGCCCGCCGACTCGACGACGCCTTCCGCAGCTACCTCGCCGAACGGGGCGCCAAGCCGGTGCGGCTCTCCGACATGACCACCCTGGTCACCGGGATCGTAGGACTGCGCCTCGCCGCGGACGCGGTGCTGGAACTGTGGCAGCGCAACGGCGGCGACGAACAGATCCAGCCCGACCGCTCCGAGGCCCGGCTGATCCTCCTCGACACCGTCGTCCGGCTCTCCGACTGGTACCGCGACCTCGCCGCGGGCCTCGGCCGACACGCCGCCGTACCGGTCCCGTCGGCCCGCAATCCGGAGGAGGAAGCGCGCCTCGTCGACTCCCTGCGCCGCGACCTGCGCGACGACGACGGACGCGCCACGGCCACCGCCGTCCGCATCATCTGGACGGCGGACCACCTCAACGCGGCCCGCCGCCTCCAGTACGTCCTGACCGCGGCGGCGCAGCCGAGCGCTTCGGTCTGACAGCCGGGTCGCGTCCGTGATCCTGCCTGCCGGGATCAAATACGTTGGCCATACCCCGAGTTGGTGCATACCTTGCTGTCCGTGACCCGACGTCGCCGTGCCGCAGCCGTCGCGCCTGTACCTTCGCGCCCGTCTCCGCCCGGGCTGTTCTCCCGTACGTATCTGGCCGCGACCGCGAGTTTCGCGGCGGTGATGTTCCTGAGCGGGTTCGCCGCGCTGGCGGTGATGCCGTTGCTCCGACCGCCCGCGCCGGTACGACATCGTCCTGGACGCCGCGGGCAACCGCGGTGTCTCGCTCCTGCGCGGCGTCCTCACTGCGCACGGCACCCTCGTCCGGGTCGGCGGCGAAGGCGGGAGCCGTTGGTTCGCCGACGCGGGCATCCGCCTGGAGATGGGGCTGCGTTCGCTGCTCGGGAGCCGGAAGCTCCGGGGCATGCTCGCGGTCGTACGCCGTGCGGACCACCTGACTCTCAACGCGATCATCGACAAGGGGGATCTCGCTCCCGTGGTCGACCGCACCATTGCGCTGGCCGAAGCCGCCGACGCCGTCCGACACTTGGAGAACGGCCATCCGCAGGGCAAGGTCGTCGTCACTGTCCCGGGGCCGAGGGACTGACCGTCGACCGCCACAACTCCCTTGCCTCCGCCGCGACTCCGGGCGCGGCCAGCAGCAACGGCTCGTCGTAGGACGGGAGTTGGGGCACCGCGACCGCCCCTGCCTCCGTCGCGATCAGCAGCGCCGGGAGACCGTCCACCGGGTGGAACTCGCCGATCGCGGCGGCGGCCGCCCGGCCCGCCGCGACCTGCACCAGGGACAGTGCTGTCGAGCCCATCACGCGTGCCGTGCAGTGCCGGTCGGCCAGCCGGGCCAGCAATGAGTCCAGGCCGGGCCAGTGCGCGTGCGCCGCCCACTCCGTCATGAACACATGGCCGGTCAGTGTCGTGTGGTCCGCCGCGTGGATCGGGACGCCGTTCAAGTGCGCCCCCCTGCCTCGTACGGCCGTGAACACCTCGCCCCGCCACGGGTCCGCGACCAGGCCCAGCAGAGGAGAGCCGTCCGGCCGCGCGAGGCCCAGCGAGAAGGAGCACCAGCCCAGCCCGTGGGCGTAGTTGGTGGTTCCGTCCACGGGGTCGATCACCCAGTGCGGGGCGTCCGACGCGCCTTCCTCGACGCCGTACTCCTCGCCGTCGATCCCCCAGCCGGGGAACTCGCGCCGCAGCACCGACCGTACGTGCCGCTCCACCGCCTCGTCCGTGTCCGTGACGATGTCGGCCGGGCCCGCCTTCTGCCGGACCGGGCCCGAGGCCCCTCCGTTCCCGCCGCGGATCGTCTCCGATGCCCACGCGGCCAGCTCCACGGCCACCCGAAGCGCGTCGTCCAGGTCATGCTCGTTCGTCACTGCTCTCCACCACTCCAGTCCTGTGCGGGCGAACCTTCCCCGGTCGGCCTCGATCCAGGAGATCACGTCGTCGTACGGCTTCGTCGGCGGCCTCACCCTCGTCGAGCCGTACGCCGGGACCACGGACGCCTCGCGGTACGGGGTGCGGGCGAGTTTGGCGGTACATGACGTGCGATGCGGCACGGTTGCGGTTCGTATAGGCGGTATGCGACGACGAATATCAACCTGGGACGGGCTTTCCCGACTGCGCGTGGCCGTGGTGGTGTCCGGCCTTCTCCTCACTGTGACCGGTATGGCCCCCGCGCCGACCACGGCCGAACCCGGACCCGCGCGGGGCAGTGCCTACATGGGCATCGGCGTCCTGGCCCACGACGGGACGAGCGGCAGGACCGGCGCGGTGTCCCCGGAGGAGCGGGCCGGGCAGACCGAGGGCGTTGACGTCTCCAGCTATCAGCGTGATGTGGCGTGGACCGGCCTGTGGAGCGCCGGTACCAGGTGGGCCTATACGAAGGCCACGGAAGGCACCTCCTACCGGAACCCGTACTTCGAGGACCAGTACGAGGGTGCGTACGACGTCGGCATGGTCCGCGGGGCCTACCACTTCGCCACACCGGACGGGGGCAGCGGAGCCGCGCAGGCCGACTACTTCGTGGATCACGGTGGGGGCTGGTCGGGCGACGGCCGGACGCTGCCGGGGGCACTCGACATCGAATGGAACCCCTACGGGGACTCCTGCTACGGCAAGTCGGCGAGCGGCATGGTCACCTGGATCGGTGATTTCCTGAGCCGCTACAAGGCCCGTACCGGTCGTGATGCCGTGATCTACACATCCACCAGCTGGTGGAGCAACTGCACCGGTGGCTACCGGGGATTCGGTGCCACGAACCCCCTGTGGGTGGCCCGGTACGCCTCGTCGGTAGGGGCGCTTCCGGCGGGCTGGTCGGCGTACACGATGTGGCAGTACACGTCGTCGGGGCAGACGGTCGGTGACCACGACCGGTTCAACGGTGCCCAGGACGCGTTGCGCCGGTTCACCGCCGGCTGACAGGTTGTGACGAGCCGGGGGCCCCGGCCCCCGGCTTCGGTCCGGTGTCGTCGGCGCGTTGTCATCCGTTCTTGGGGTACGCCGGTCCGGCCAGCAGGACGGGCTCGATGGCTTCGTAGCGACTGCGTGCCCGCGTGTTGGACCTTCTGCGGGACAGAACGGTGGCGACGAGGCCGCTGAGGAACCCGGCCGGGACGGAGACCAGGGCGGTCGTGGTGAAGGGGAACCAGTTGAAGTCGGCGGTGGGGAAGGCCGATTGGGGGGTGCCGGAGACGAGGCTGGTGCCGGGCAGGAGGACGAGGACGCTGACGGTGCCGCCGATGAGCGTGGCCAGCAGGCCGGCGCGGGTGTAGCGGCGCCAGAAGAGGCTGTAGAGGAGCGCCGGGGCGATCGCCGAGGCACCCAGACAGAACGAGAGGATGGCGAGGGGCTGGAGACTGTGGTGCTGGGCGAGTACGGCCAGGCCGATCACGGGAATGCCCACGGCCAGGGCGGACAGGCGGGCCAGCGCCATTTCGTGCAGCGGCGGTGTGTCGGGGCGGGCGGCGATGTCGTGGGCGAGGGAGTTGGCGCAGGCCAGGGTCATGCTGGCCACGGAGGCCAGCAGGGTCAGGAAGATGGCCGTGGTGACGGTGGTGAACAGCAGGCTCTCCGGACGGGAGAGGTCGGTGCCGAACGCGGCGCGCGCCCCGAGGAGATAGGCGGTGGAGCCGCGCGGATCCGCGGCGGTGATGGTCTTCGCGCCGATGAGAGCGGTGGCGCCGACCGCGACCACGGTCATGACGGCGATGAACAGCGCGACCGCCGACACGGCCCACGACATCGCACGGCGCACCTGCCGGGTACTGCCGGCCGTGTACATGCGCATGGTGACGTGGGGGAGGGACGCACCGCCGAGCACGATGGCGCACTGCGTGCTGACCATGTCGAGGGCGGGGTGCCGTCCGCCGGCGAACTGGAGCCCGTAGCGCAGGTAGTTGTGGCCGGCCCCGCTGTTGTGTGCGGCTGTGCGGAACAGGGTCGGCGGGCTCCAGCCGAAGGTGTGCAGGATCAGCGCGGCGACGACCAGACCCGAGCCGAGAAGGATCACGGTCTTCAGGATCTGGATCAGTGCGGTGCCGCGCATGCCTCCGAGAGCCGCATACGTGATCATCAGCGCCCCGGCCCCGACGACGCAGCCCGTGCGCATGGTGTTGTCGGAGAAGCCGAGGACGTAGGCCAACAGCTGTCCCACACCGGCGAGCTGGACGACCATCATGGGCACCAGCGCGGCGAGGGTGACGGCGCACGCGGTGATGCGCACCGCGCGGCCGGGCATCCGGCGGGCGAGTACGTCGCCCATGGTGAACCTGCCCGTGTGGTGCAGGGGTTCGGCCAGCAGGAACATCAGGAGCAGCAGGGAGAGCAGGGTGCTCAGGGCCAGAACGACACCGTCGTAGCCGCAGAGCGCGATGATGCCGCCGACGGTCAGGACGGTGGCCGCCGAGATGTAGTCGCCCGCGATGGCCAGGCCGTTGCGCAGCGGGGAGAGGAACCGGTAGCCGGTGTAGAACTCGTCGAGGTCGTCGCGGTCGGGGCCGGTGACCACGCACAGCAGCAGGGTGAGGGTGACGACGCTGAAGAACGCCACGAGTGACCAGGACTGTGCGGCGCCCTTGAAGTCGGTCACGACAGGACCTGCTCGTCGCGGTGGTGCGGCGTCTGATGGCGCACCCGGCGGGCGAGAGGGTCGACGTGGCGCCGCGCGGTGTACTCGTAGAAGAGCACGGCCAGCCAGGTGACGGGGAGTTGGACCAGCGCCAGACAGAGTCCGGCGGGCAGGCCGCCGAGGGCGGGGGCGGTCATCACCGAGGGGAGTGCGACGGTGAGGGTGAGGAAGACGGCGAAGTAGCCGAGTGCGGCGAGAGCGGCGACGCGTCGCTGCCGGCGGCAGGCCCGGCGCAGAAGCCGTAGATCGCGGTGGGGTCCGGTCCATGAACGGGCCCGTGCCGACCGCCAGTTGCTGTTGCTGTGCGCGGCGGGTGGCGGCGAGGGCGGGATGGGGGAGGCGTGTCGTGCGGGCCGGTGGCGCAGCGGGTGTAACTCGGAGCTGTCGGCGGACATTCCAAGATCTCCTAGTGGGTCGTGGGCCCCAACAGGTGCCGACCGCGAGAACGCGGGGAGCGGTCCTGGTCACCGCACGCTATGCGGGCGCCGGACCCCGCGCAGGACTTCCGACGAACTCCCTGGTGAGGACCACTGCACCGCGCTGACCTCGGATGTTGTGGGGGTGAGGGGTGGGATGGAACATCACGGGAGTGTCGTGTGAGCCCCTGCGCGTGTCGAGGGGGTCGAACGGTGGAGAGGCGTGCGGCAGCCGGGAGTTGACTCGTTGGCCGTACGATCCCGCCCCCGGGACGATGTGCCATCAGCTGGTAACTGACCATGTAAGGCAGGGAGTTCGGAGTGTCCACCCTGGCGTGGGACTACGCGCGATTCCCGTGGGAGATCGTGCGGCCCGACGGCGGGCTTCCGGCCGCTCGGCGATCGTTGACCTGCAGGCGGTGTGGCAAGGAACTGACCTCTGCCGAGCACAGCGTCACGCGCACCCGGCAACGGCAGGCGTTGGCCTGGGTGTCCTCGTTGCGGGAGTTGTCGTCCTCGCGTTCACCGGCGCCATTGTTGTGCGTGGGCTCGTGATCGCGGGTTCCGTCCCCGGCCTCGTGTTCGGGACGGCCGCCTCGGGAGAGATCGGCATCAGCGGTCACAGCAACGGCTTCCGCGTCTCCGGTGTCAAACATCCGGTAGCGATCGAGCGTCCTGAGCTCAAGCTGCCGGACCTGATCCGACCTGAGCGAAATGGGGTCGCGAGGCACGTCCGCTGAAGGCGTGCCGGTTGCTCTGCCAGGTGCGGGACCGATCAGGTCACCCGGCCCACGAGTACGGAGACCTGGACGCTTTCGAGATACGGGCCGGACGGGAGCGACCGGCGAATCCGCTCGGCGAACGCCGGCCGGTCCTCCTGCCCGGGCAGCTTGCCCGCGGGGATCGCGGAGTAGACGCCGCCGATGATTTCGTCGATGCTCAGCTCGTCGCCGTAGTCGATCACCGTCTCCCGCACATTCGTGAATCCGGCAGTACGGAGCGCTTCCGCGTATCGGCGCCGGTCGTGCGCGGCGGTCCCGCACGTTGCCTCCAGCCGCCTGCCGAAGTGATCCTCCAGGCAGGACCGCAGCGCCTGCGACCAGGCGCAATCCTGTAGCCACAAGGGTGTGCCGTTGGCCACCACGGCGACACCTCCGCCGGCACGGAACAGGGGCGCCAAGGTACGGAACAGCTCCTCGTGCCGCATCCAGTGCAGGGCCTGCCCGATCACCGCCATCGCCAGGGATTCCCGCCCCACCAGGGCCCCCACCGCGGGGACGTCGCTGTCGCCGCCCAGTACCCATGTCACATTCCGCACGCCCTGCCCCGCGGCCGATTCCCCGGCGAGCCGCAGCATGTCCGGTTCCGGGTCCATGCCGATGACGGAACGGACCCGGGAAGCGAGCGGGAGAGAGAGCTGGCCGGTGCCGCATCCGAGGTCCAGCACGATGTCGTCGGCGTTGAGCGCGAAGGCTGTCCGCAGAGCCTCGACGACCGGGGGCGGATAGCCCCGACGGTACTTCGCGTAGAACTCGGCGACCTCACCACTGAAACCCGGAGTCATGCCCCTCACCCTGGCAAGCGCGGGCCGATCAGGACAGCTCAGCAGCACGCGGATCGCCACCGGCAGAAATCTCCCGCGATCCCCTGGCACCTGCTGAAGGACGCCGGCGGCGGACCAGGTGTCGAGAACCGCGGTGGCTGTCAGACGGGCGAAGTCGGCCAACTGGTCGGGGATACCCGAGATGAGATGCACGCCTGCGTTGTCGCGTTGTGTAAGCGCGTCGCTGTGGACACCGGGAGCCAGCAGCCCGACTCCCCGGAGCCGGTCCGCCTGATCCACGGTCGGCCCCTTCGTCGCCCCGGTCGCTCGGACTCGCCCGGGACCGCCGCAAGGTCATCGGGGCGGCCTGTCTGCTGTACGCCACCGCGCTGACCGCAGGGGTACTGACGTACGGTCACGCACCTGTCGTACCGGCCGTGCTGCTGCTGGCCACGGCCGGGGCCCGCGGACCGCTGCTGACCGGCGGTATCGGCGGCCGACCGCCCGCCATCGGCGGACCGCACGGGCCGACTCCGGCGCACCGTCTACCTCACCATGGGCGTCGGCCTGACGAGGATCCTCGGCACCGAGCCGGCCACCGCGGCCCTGCTGACCGCCGCCTACGGCGTCGGCAGTCTCACCGGGTCCTCAGCCGTCATGGCCCGCCCTCTCACCGGTGAACCGGACCAGCTGATGCGCTGCCTCGCCCTGGGCGTCCGTCACCGTGAGCCCCGCCTTCGCGGTGTCCGTCGCGGCCTACGCCCTCACCGGGATCCTCAACTCCTTCTTCTTCGCCTCCACCCTCGCGGCCCGCACGGAGTACGCACCGGGCGGAGCGCGCGGTCAGGTCTTCATCTGGGGCGCGGCCCTGGAGATCACGTCCGCTCCGCCGGTACGGCACTGCCGGATCGCTGACCGGTGTGCCCGTCGGACTGCCGCTCGTCGTAGGCCTCTTGACCGTCTCCGTTGCCGTCGCGACCGTAGAGGCGCGCTTCGCGAGAGCCGACGAGGAGCACCCGTGACCGTGCCGAGGGAATCGTCCACGGGAGGCTGACGACGCTGCCCGGCACGACCGGTGTGGAGGCCACCCGGCGCATCGTCGGCGACTGGCCGGGGCCGGGACCGGCGCCGCGGGTCGTCGTCCTCACCACGTTCGACCTGGACGAGTACGTGCACGCGGCCCTTCGGGCGGGCGCCGACGGCTTCTTGCTGAAGAACAGCCGTCCCGACGACCTCGTCCGCGCCCTCCACGCGGCCGTCGGCGGAGAGCCCGTGCTCGCACCGAGCGTCACCCGCCGGCTCATCGACACCCTGACCGCGCTGCCGACCGCGCTCCTCCCCGGCACACCGGGCGCGTCACCGGCACCCGAACGCGTTATTCGACATCGGTTTCGAATTCACGCACCACTTTCACCTCGTCGTGCAGAGCGTCGTCTCCGGCGAGTGCGTTGCGAGGCCTACGACCGACCTCGGCGATCCGCCTTTTCCATTTCGGATCCCAACACGGGCGCCAGCGCGATCGAAGAGCCGTACCCGAACAAGGGAATGGGCGTCCCATGGCGTCAGGATGACCCAGTGCTGGGAGATTCTTGCCGGAACCATTGCCGCTCCTACGGTTGTGCGACCGCGTCGAGGGACAAGCCGTCGGCCCGACGTGTTTGCGAAGCAGTTTGCGCGTATGGGCAAGATGGGCCTGGCTGTTCCGGAACCCTCGCATCACCCTGGTACGCCGTCGCCGCACAGGCCTCTAGGTGAACTTCGCGTTCAGAAAGTCCCGTTGGCCTCGTTGACATGCCATCAGCACACACGTTTCACTCGACACTCGTGCATGGCAACGTTGTCAGGCCGTCGGGGGCGACCGGGACTGTTGCCTGTCGTCGGCGTTCCGGGATCTCGGTGCGTCGGCACCTGTTGTGCCAGGCACGAATTGCTGCGGAGGCAACCGATGGTGAGACCCCGACATTCAGCTGCGCCACGCGACCGCAAGAGATCCCGCCGATATTCGGCCCTGTTCTGCGTCCTGGGCATGGCTGTTCTGCCACTGCCGGCAGTGGGCGACGCGTATGCCGCGAGCGGCGCGACGCCGGCCGTGGTGACGGATCCCGCGTCCCTCGTCAACCCCCTCATCGGCACCTCCGGTGCGGTGGACACCTTCCCGGGCCCCGACATGCCGGCCGGGATGGTCCAGTGGGGTCCGGACACGACGCCCGACCGGCCCGACGGCGGCGGCTACGAGTACAACGACAAGAAGATCTCCGGCTTCAGCCTCACCCACATCTCGGGCCCTGGCTGCCCCGTCGCGGGCGACCTGCCCGTCCTGCCAATGACCGGCGCACTGTCGGGCGACCTCGGCAACACGTCCGCCGGCTTCAGCCACACGGACGAGCAGGCGGGCCTCGGCTACTACAGGGTCACCGACGCGAACGGCGTCAAGACCGAGCTGACCGACACCACCCGCGCAGGCCTTGGCCGCTTCACCTTCCCCGCGGGGCAGCAGGCGAACCTGCTGTTCAAGCTCAGCGGCGGTGCCACACAGATCGACGGGACCCGCGTCCAGGTCGTGAACAACCAGGAGATCAGTGGCGCGATCGACAGCGGTCACTTCTGCGGCGCCGCCAACAGATACACGCTGCACTTCGACATCAAGTTCGACCGGCCGTTCGCCGCGAGCGGCACCTGGGTCGGCGGCACCATCACTCCCGACGCGAAGTCGCTGAAGGCCGGCAAGGTCCAAGCGGCCCCGCAGAAGGCGAGGTCGGCGCCGCTGAAGGAGAGGCACTTCACCGTCCCGGCGAAGCCGGCCCCGACGATCCACACGAGCGCGAACAAGCACTCCGGTACGCCGTCCCCGGCATCCAGCGCTGCACCGCAGACATCCGCTGCCGCCCAGCCGCCCACCACCGGCGCGAACGGCATGTACCTCACCTTCGACACCACCACGAACACCACAGTGAACGCCAAGGTCGGCATCTCGTACACGAGTGACGCCGGAGCGGCGAACAACCTGTCCACCGAGATCAAGAAGTGGGATCTCGCCGCCGTCGAACAGGCCAACCACGACGCCTGGAACAAGGTGCTGACCAAGCTTCAGATCGGCGGCGGCTCCGCGGACCAGCAGACCCAGTTCTACACCGCGCTCTACCACGCCCTGCTGCACCCGAACGTCTTCTCCGACGACAACGGCCAGTACATGGGCATGGACAACCAGATCCACCCGCTGGCCAAGGGGCAGAAGGCCCAGTACGCCAACTACTCAGGCTGGGACACCTATCGTTCCCAGACGCAGCTGATGGCGCTGGTCGAGCCGAAGGTCGCCGGTGACGTCGTCACCTCGATGCTCAACGGGTACGACCAGACGGGCCTGTTGCCCAAGTGGGCCTCGAACAACGGCGAGAGCTACGTCATGGTCGGCGACCCGGCCGCGGGCATCATCGCCGACGCGTACGCCTTCGGTGCGACGAACTTCGACACGGCCAAGGCACTCGCCGCCCTCCAGCACGAGGCCACCGTCCCGAACAACGACCGCCCCGGAGAGTCCGTACGGGACGCGAAGGGCTACCTCCCGCTCGACGAGAACGACTACAACTGCTGCAACTTCTACGGCCCCGTCTCCACCCAACTCGAGTACGACTCCGCCGACTACGCCATCGCCGCCTTCGCGAAGTCGCTCGGCAACACATCCGTCTACGAGAAGTTCGCCACCCGCGCCCAGGACTGGATGAACGTCTTCAACCCGCAGACCGGCTACATGCAGGCCAAGAACAAGGACGGCCAGTTCGCCGGCGGTTTCACCCCGGGCACCTCCAACGGCTTCGTGGAGGGCACCTCCGCCCAGTACACGCCGATGGTCCCCTTCAACCTGCGCCAGCTCATCCAGGCACGCGGCGGCGACACGGCGTACTCGTCCTACCTGGACAGCCTGCTCGACAACATCACGCAGCCGGGCAACACCGACGCCGACCTGAGCAACGAGCCCAGTGTGGAGATCCCCTGGGAGTACGACTACACGGGCCAGCCGTGGAAGACCCAGGCGGCCGTCCGCGACGCCCAGCAGAACCTGTACTTCAACGCGCCGGTCGGCTCGTTCGGCAACGACGACCTCGGCGCGATGAGCTCCTGGTACGTCTGGTCCGAGCTCGGCATGTACCCGGAGACCCCGGGCACGGACACCCTGGCGCTCGGCAGCCCGGCGTTCCCGGTGGCCAAGGTGACCCTGGGCAGCGGCAAGACCGTGGGGATCAACGCTCCGCAGGCCGCGCCCGACGCGCCGTACGTGCAGACGCTCGCCGTCAAGGGCAAGGCGTGGAACAGCTCCTGGCTGAGCTACCAGCAGTTCCAGGGCGCGGGCACGCTCGACTTCACACTCGGCACCGCGCCCAACAAGGCCTGGGCGTCCGACACTTCGGCGGCGCCGCCCTCGGACACCACGGGCGGCGGGCGGGTGCTGGCCGCGACCGGCCCCTCAAGCGACGGCCTGGTGCTCCAGCCAGGTGCGTCCGGTGACGGCACCCTCGACCTGACCAACCTCGGCAGTACGGCCGTCACGGTCGACTGGAGGGCGACGGCACCCTCCGGCGTCACCCTGGACACCTCGTCCGGCTCGCTGACGGTACCCGCCACGGGCAGTGCCGAAGCGAAGGTCAAGGTGACGGCGGGCGCGAGCGAGGGAACCTACCCGGTCACCTTCGCGCTGGCCGACCACAGCACCGGTACGGCACTGAGCGGGGCGACCCTCCGCGTGGCCGTGGCCAAGGCCGGCGCGCTGTGGCCGTACGACACCAACGAGGGCATCTACCCCGACGGCACCTCCTTCTCGGGCGGATTCGACAACGGTGGCTGGGCGTTCTCGCAGAACGCGCTGGCGACGGCCGGCGTCACGAGCGGGTCCACCGTCACCGCCGACGGCATCTCCTACACCTGGCCGACGGTGACGTCCGGGCAGCTGGACAACCTGGAGATGGCCGGCCAGACCATCCCGATGCCGTCCGGCGCGTCCGGCGCGTCGCTCGGTCTGCTGGGCACCGCGACCAACGCGCCGACCGACGGGAGCGGGGTCTCGGGCACGGTGACCGTCACCTACACCGACGGCACCACCTCGAAGGCGACGATCGGCTTCTCGGACTGGACGCTCAACGGGGGCGGCAGCCAGCCCCTCCCGGGGGACACGACCGCCGTCACGACTCCCTACCGGAACACCGGGAGCGGGGGCCGCGACAACGTGAAGGCATACGTCTTCGCCACGAAGGTCCCGCTGGACGCGTCCAAGCAGGTCGCGTCGATCACGCTGCCGGTGACGGGCTCGTCGGGCGCCGACCATCTGTTCGCGTACGGCTTCGGCCAGTAGGGCAGTTGAGGCACGGGCGGTCCTGATGACGCCGGGCCGGTTCCCGGACGCGAGCCCGGGAACCGGCCTCTCAATTGTCTTCTCCCGCCCCATTGTGGTGCGCCCTGCACACCCTTACTGTTCGACTTTGCCTGAGTCTGTTTGATGCTGTTCGCCCAGTCGGTCTGGAGGCCGCCGTGCGGGGTAGTCGGAACGGTTCAGTAGGTGCGAGACCCGGTCGACGCCGGTGGTGGAGGGCGGTCCTCGCGGCGACCGCGACCTTCGCCCTCGCGGCGGGCATGACCGCGCCGGCCACTGCGGCGCAGGACGTGGGCGAACAGACGCCCGTCGTCAGTCCGCAGGCGCACACCGTGACGCTCGACGGCTACTCGTTCCTCGTCGACGGCAGGCGCACCTACCTGTGGTCCGGAGAGTTCCACTACTTCCGGCTCCCGAGTCAGGACCTGTGGCGCGACATCTTCCAGAAGATGAAGGCCGCAGGCTTCAACTCCACCTCCCTGTACTTCGACTGGGGCTACCACTCGCCCAAGCCGGGCGTGTACGACTTCACCGGGGTGCGGGACGTCGACAAGCTCCTCGACATGGCCCAAGAAGCCGGGCTCTACGTCATCGCCCGCCCCGCCCCGTACATCAACGCGGAGGTCGACAGCGGCGGACTGCCCGGCTGGCTGACCACCAAGGCCGGGAACAACCGCAGCGACGACCCGCAGTTCCTGAAGTACGCGGACGAGTGGCTGACGCAGATCGACCGGATCATCGCCCGCCACCAACTGACCAACGGCACCGGGTCGGTGATCGCCTATCAGGTCGAGAACGAGTACTACAACGGCTCGGCCGCCGGCCGCTCCTACATGCAGCACCTGGAGGACAAGGCCCGCGCCGACGGCATCACGGTCCCGCTGACCGGCAACAACAACGGCACCTTCAACTCCGGTACCGGCGCCCTGGACGTCGACGGCCCCGACTCCTACCCGCAGGGCTTCGACTGCTCCAACCCCGCGAAGTGGAACGGCGTCCCCGACATCAGCTACGACCACCCGGCCGGAAAACCGCTCTACTCACCGGAGTTCCAGGGCGGCGCCTTCGACCCCTGGGGCGGACCCGGCTACGACAAGTGCGCCCAACTCATCAACGACCAGTTCGCCGACGTCTTCTACAAACAGAACATCGCCGTCGGCACCACCGCGCAGAGCTTCTACATGACCTACGGCGGCACCAACTGGGGCTGGCTCGGCATGCCGCAGAACTACACGTCGTACGACTACGGGGCCGCGATCCGGGAGACCCGCCAGCTCGACCCGAAGTACTACGAGGACAAGCTCATCGGGTACTTCACCCAGTCGGTCGCCCCGCTGACCAAGACCGAGGCGATCAGAGCCACACCGCCGGACGACTCCGCGGTCGTCGACACGGCCCGGATGAACCCCGACACCAAGACCCAGTTCCACGTCCTGCGGCACGGCAACTCCACCTCGACCGCGGTCGACAAGACTCACATCTCCCTGGACTTCAACGCCGTGCCGTCCGCCGACACCACCTACACCTGGGACGACCCCGACTCCGCGCTCCAGTACGCCGGTTCGTGGTCGCACGTGGCCAACACGAGCTACACCGGCGGCGATTACAAACACACCGAGTCGTTCTCGAAGACGGCCGGCGACTCGCTCACCGTCCCCTTCGACGGCACCGCGATCCGCTGGATCGGCTCGAAGACCAACAACCACGGCAACGCCGACGTCTACCTCGACGGCACCAAGGCGGCGACGGTCGACGACTCCGGCAGCGAGACCCAGGCGGTGCTCTTCCAGAAGACCGGCCTGCCGCCCGGCGCGCACACGCTGAAGATCGTCGTCGCCGGGACCCACAGCTCGGGATCCACGGACAACTACGTGGCCGTGGACGCCATCGACGTACCGACGAGCGACTCCGCCGCGCAGCCCACCTACCCGGTCGTGCCCCAGCAGCCCGGCACCGCGATCACCCTCGACGGACGTGACTCCCACGTGATCGTGGCCAACTATCGCCTCGGCGAAGCCCAGTTGCAGTACACCACCTCCGAGATCATGACCAGCGCGACCATCGGGGCCCGGGACGTCGCCGTGCTCTACGGCGACGAGGGCAGCGACGGCGAGACGGTCCTGCGCTACGCCACCGAGCCCACCGTGACCGCCAACGGCGGGACGGTGGCGACCAGTTGGGACCCGTCCACCGGTGACCTCCGCCTGAACTACACGCACAAGGGCCTGATCCGCATCAGCATCAGCGGCGACGGAAAGCGCCCGCTCCTCCTCCTGGTCGGCGACAAGGCCACGGCGGAGACCTTCTGGCGTCAGGACACGGCGAGCGGCCCGGTGCTCGTGCGCGGCACCCACCTGTTGCGGACGGCGACCAGCCTGAGCGGTGGCCACACCGTGGCACTCACCGGCGACAACGCCGACGACAAGGACATCGAGGTGTTCACCTCCGCCGCCCAAGTCACCTGGAACGGAAGGGCGTTGGGCGCCCATGCCGGCGACACGGGGAGTCTCACCGGGAAGATACCGGTGGCCGCCCCGGTGCAACTGCCGACACTGACCAACTGGAAGCACGCCGAGGAGTCGCCCGAAGCCGCTCCCGGTTTCGACGACACCAGCTGGCAGGTGGCCGACAAGGCGACCACCAACAGCGTTTCCGGCGTCAACTCGCTGCCGGTGCTCTACGCCGACGACTACGGGTTCCACACCGGCAACACGTGGTACCGGGGCCGCTTCCGCGCCACCGGCAAGGAGACCGGCATCCATCTGGTCTCGGACTCGGGGGGAGGTGCGCAGGCGTTCTCCGTCTGGCTCAACGGGACCTTCCTGGGCAGCTCCACCACGGGCAGCGGAGACTTCTCCTTCCCGGCCGGTGCGGTGAAGTCCCAAGGGGACAACGTCATTTCGGTGCTCACCGTCAACATGGGACACGAGGAGGACTACAACTCCACCAACGGCAACAAGGCCGCGCGCGGCCTGACCAGCGCCTCCCTCGTCGGCGCGCCGCTGACGTCCGTCACCTGGCGCATCCAGGGCGTACGGGGTGGCGAGGACCTCCAGGACACGGTCCGCGGTCCGCTGTCGACGGGCGGCCTCTACGGCGAGCGGGCCGGCTGGTCCCTGCCGGGCTACCCGGACGCCGACTGGAACCGCGTGTCCCTGCCGACGACCGACACGACTCCCGGTGTCTCCTGGTACCGCACCGACGCCAGGCTGGACCTGCCGCACGGTCAGGACACGTCACTTGGGCTCACGTTCACCGACGACCCGGCACGCAAGTACCGCGCCACGATCTTCGTGAACGGCTGGCAGGTCGGCAACTACGTCAACTACCTCGGCCCGCAGCACACCTTCCCGGTCCCCAACGGAATCCTGAACCCGAACGGCCACAACAGCATCGCCATCGCCGTGTGGAACCTCGACGGCAGCACCGGTGGCCTCGGCAAGGTCTCACTGACCGACTACGGCAGCTACGCCTCCTCCCTGCGCGTCGCACAGAACGACAGCCCGCGCTACGACGCCAGTGGCTACGCAATGCCGAAGCGCCCGGGAGCGGACGTCACCCTCGACGTGCCGGACACCGCCCAGCCAGGACAGGCCTTCACCGCCCGGACGACGGTCCGGGTGCCGAAGGACCGGCAGTCCGCCTCCGGACTGACGGCGTCGTTCTCGGCGCCGGACGGCTGGAGCGTGACTGCCACCGGCCCCGTGTCGGTCAAGCGTCTGCGGCCCGGCACCTCGGCGACCTTCACCTGGCAGATCCAGCCCCCGGCCGGAACGCTGCCATCGGCCTCGGCACTCACCACCACGGTGCACTACCGGCAGAACGGACGGCAGGCCGTCGGTGACGACGAGCGCATCGTCCGGGGAATCCCACCGGCTCCGCCCGCCGGGCAGAGCGACGTGAGTGGTCTGCCGTTCCTGTCGTCCACCAACGGGTGGGGCCCGGTGGAACGGGACACCAGCGTCGGCGAGCAGGCGGCCGGTGACGGCCGCCCGATCACCATCGCGGGCGTCGGCTACGCCAAGGGCCTCGGCACCAACTCCGTGAGCGACGTCGAGCTGTACCTCGCCGGACAGTGCTCGCGGTTGACGGCGTCCGTCGGCGTCGACGACGAAACGAACGGCGCGGGCACTGTGACGTTCTCCGTGATCGCCGACGGCAAGAACCTGGTCACCACCCCGACACTCCGCGGCAAACAGGCCGCGCTGTCGATCGACGTCGACGTCAGCGGCGCCCAGGTACTCGACCTCAAGGTCGGGGACGCGGGCGACGGCAACGGCAACGACCACGGCGACTGGGGGATGCCCACACTGACGTGTGACTGATCGAGAGACAGGGCAGCGTGGGCGTCCCTACCGCGCTCACGCGTCCAGCGGGTCCGGGCCTCGCACGGCGCTGGTCAGGGGTGCCAGGACGCGCCATCCGAGTCGCTCGTACAGGACCCGGCCCTCCGGCGTCGCGCCCAGCACACCGACTGCGGCGTCCTGTCCGGCAGCGGCACTGGCGAGCGTGGCCATCACCAGGCGTCCCAGGCCGCGGCGTTGGTGGGCCGGGTCGGTCTCCACCTGGTCGACGACGGCGGTGGAGCCGGTGACGGCGATCTGACCGCGCGCGGCGAAGGCGCCCTCCGCGGTGCGCACCAGGACGCGGGTCACGCCGGCGCGGTTCCAGGTGCGCAGCCGGTAGCCGTCGGGGACGTCGGTGCGGGAGGAGTGCAGTGGGGCCGACATCAGGAAGCCGGGACCGGCTGCCAGGGACCAGCCGGGTGTCAGCCAGGGGGTGAGGGTCTCCGGTGCCAGGAACGCCTTCAGCCGGACGTCCGGGGCGGTGGCGTTCTCGGTGATCTCGCGGACGGTCGGCTCGTCGGCGGTGGTCAGGACGTGGCGCATGACGTGCCGGGGCAGACCGACATCGATGGTGAAACCCCAGGAGCAGGGCGCCGGTTCGGCCGCGCCACGTGAAAGGGCCCAGCCGTCGGCCCACGCCGCCACGGCTTCGGCCGTGTTCCTGAAAGACAAAACCCCTCCTGATGTAAGTAATGCATTCGTGGTTCACCTATTACATCAGGAAGGAGGGCGGCCCGCGAGACCCCAGGGGCAACCGTGACCGGCCCTCATGGGTCTAGCCACCGAATGACACACCATCAGGTCCGTCGCGCGGGGAGGCGGCGGACCCACCGTCCCGAGGGGGGACCCCATGCGCATCCGCCCGGCCCTCGCCGTCACCTTCCTGACGGCCACCCTTTCCGCATCGATGCTGCCGGCCACCGCCCAGGCGGCGGACACGACAGCCGCCGACGACACCACGTTCTCGAACGTCGTGGTCAACGGAGGCAAGGACATCGTGCTCGGCCTGACCACCAGAAAGACCGTCACGATCACATGGACGGCCCACGACCCCGAGGGTGTTGTCGCCTCCTGGGCCTACCTGTGGCACGGCCCCAACACGGACGACGCCGACGGCGTCCTCCCGCTGTACCCGCCGACGGGAGCGTGTGCGGTGTCGCCGACGGACCCGACCACCTCCACGTGCAAGGTGAACCTCGGTGTGGACGCCGCCCGGGACTTCGACCACAACGGCCTCGCCGGAGCCTGGAAGGTGCTCGCCGGGGCGCAGGACTCCACGGACGAGTGGACGGAGATCGACGAGGCCGGCACAGCGAACTTCAAGCGGTACGCCAAGGTGACGGTCAATGCCTCGCCCGAGCCGGTGAAGAAGGGCAGGACGATCACGGTCACCGGGAAACTGACCCGCGCCAACTGGGACACCGGCACCTACACCGGCTACCAGGACCGGCCGGTCCAACTGCAGTTCCGTAAGAAGGGCGGCTCCGTGTACACCACCCTGAAAACCGTCACCAGCGGCGTCGGAGGCACGCTGAAGACCACCACCAAGGCCAAGGCCGACGGCTACTTCCGCTTCGTCTTCACCGGTACCCCCACCACCGGCCCGTCCACGGCGACAGGAGACTTCGTCGACGTCAGGTGACGGATCGTGCCCGTTCCCACCTGTCGGTGCGGTCAGGCCGGCGTCCATCCGGGGTGGACGCCGGCCGGGCCGACGGATGCGGGAATCGCGCCCGCCGGTGACGATGAGCGTCAGCGAGGGTAGTGGAGACACCCGAAAGGACACCGATGCCCGGATCTTGAACCTCGTCGTCGTCCCGACGGCTTCACCGGCGTGCAGCGGGCCGTCAACTCCTGCCTGCTGGCCATGGCCGCCCTGTTCGCCTTCGGAGGACGGCTGGCCGACACCGTCGGTCACCGGCGCATGGTCACCCTCGGGGTGGTCGTCTTCGCCGCGGCGTCCGCACTGTGCGGGCTGACGCCCAAGGGCGGCGCCGAGGGATGGCTGATCGCGTTGCGGGCCCTCCGGGGAGCGGGTGGAGCGCTCATGTACCCGGCGGCCCTGGCCATCGTGGTCAACTCCTACGCGCTGCAGGAGCGCGGCAAGGCGCTCGCCCCCTTCTTCGGAATCGCGGGCGGTCTCACCGCGGTCCGACCGATCCTCGACGGCTGGCTGACGCAGTGGACCCGGCGGGCCATCTCCTGGGTCGACATCCCCGTCGCCGTCGTGGCGCTCGTACTCATCGAGATGGCGCGCCCGCACACCCCGCACCGGCCGGCCCCGATGGACCACCGCGGACTGGCACTCATCGTGGCCGGCGTGGGCCTGAGCATCTTCGGCTTCCAGCAGTCCTATCGGTGGGGCCGGCACTCCGCGGCGACCTGGCTGTGCACCGTCGTCGTGGGCCTGATGCTGCTCGTGGTCTTCGTCCTCACAGAGAGGCGAACGGCCCATCCGCTGCTGGACCTCGACCTCTTCCGGGGCTGGGCCTTCCTCGTGCAGAACATCGTCCTGGGCGTGGCCATGGCGGCCTTCGTCCCCATGTTCTTCTTCACCAGCGTCTATGCGGAGGTCGCCCTGGGGAAGAAGGCCTCCGCGGCCAGCCTCGACCTGCTCTACTTCTTTCTCGGCTTCGTGGTGCCGCGCAGATCGGCGGACGGGTGCTCGACCGGATCGGCGCCAAACGCCCCGTGGTACTGGCCTGCGTCGGCTACTTCCTGTGGGCGGACCGGGTGACAGGGCTGAGCGAGAGCAGCATCGTGTGGTGCATCGTGCTCACGGGCGCGGGAATGGGGCTGATGCTGGGACAGTCCAACACCGACGCGGTCAACCGGGTGCCCCAGCTCTCCTACGGCGAGGCGACCGGCGTCACGCAGACCGTGCGCAACTACGGCTCCAGCCTGGGCCTGGCCGTCCTCGGCACGATCTTCGCCTCGGTGCTGCAGTCACGGATCACCCAGTCCCTGATCGCGCAGGGGACGGGCCACGACGCGGCGAGCCGGGAGGCCAAGTCCATCTCTCAGCTCAGCTCAGCTCAGTTCGGGGCAGGGCAGCGGTGGCACCGGCTCCATTCCGCACTTCGTCCGGCTGGGCGTGGCCGAGGCCACCCGCTCGGTTCTCCTCGGCATGGGCGTGATCATGGCCGTCGCCTTCGTTGTCGCGCCGTTCGGCCTGCGCCGTGGAGTCCAACGGGAACTGCCCACGGAAAAGCGGGAGTTGAGGGCGGCACAGGCGTCAGGAAAGGGAGACCGAAGAGCGGTTCGGGCGCCGTCCCCCACGGTCGGCGCCCGCCCGGGGAATCGGTTCCTGCGGTCAGGTCGCGTCCGGCGGCTCCCAGGTGGCCCGGACCAGCGCCCGCTCGGTACCGGCCAGGTAGACGGCGGCGGCGAGCCAGGCGCGCGCGTACCCGTCCGGGTCGGCTTCCTCGGTGCGGCCGAACACATCCCGCCCACGCCGGTCCGCCTCCGCGGCGAGCGCGTGCGACAGATCTGCGGCCGTCCGGAAACCGGCCCGCCGCAACGCTACGACGGCCCCGGCCCGGTCGCCGTCGCGCGCGGGCTCGGCGGCAGCCCTGCGCCCACCGGACACGGCGACCTCGACCAGCCGCCGCAGTCGCCACAACGGCGCCTCGGCCACCGGGTCGGACGGGACGCGAGGGAGTCCGGCCGTCTCCGGGAGAGCGTCGGCGGGCGGCAGATGGCTGCCTTCGATACGGTCGTAGCCCATATCGGCATGGCCCTGCCACGCCGCGGGCAGCCGCAGCGTCGCCGTGGTCTCGTCCGGTTCCGGCGTTGGGCCGACGGCGAGTGGCCTGAGCGCAGCCGCGCGATCGGGGTCGAGGCGGCCGACGACGCGCAGCCGCAGCCCGGGACGGGACGCCAGCCGGCGAAGGTTCGCGGTGTGGGCGAGGTCGGGGTGACCGTTGGCCGGCAGGAGCCGGATCAGCAGGCCGGCCGGATCCGGCCGACCGGAGACCAACTCCTGCGCGAGCAACTGCTGGTCGACCACTCCGACGATGACCAGATCACAGCCGATCAGCTCACCGGCCGTCCGCTCGGCCCCCTCCGGATCGCTCACCGGAGCGTTCCCGAGCCGGGAGGCGACGGCCTCGGCGAGCGGTCGCGCGAACAGCGCGGCCAACGGGCGCGAGGTCCAGGACCGGCCCGCGACCGGCGTCGCCCGGACTCCCTTACCGGCGCCGAGACGGCCGTCCGGGGACAGCGTCGCCCCCGAGATCAGCAACCCGCCCCGGGAGAGCCCGGCATGGTCGACGCTGCCCGAACCGAGCGCGACCGTGGCCGTGGCGGCGCCACGCGCACGGGCGGGACCTCCCGGTCTCACGTCCGCGACGGTGAACCAGCTCCCGTCGTCGGAGATGACGTGGGTGACCACCCCGCCGTAACCGGTTGCGGAGATCACCGGTTCCCGGCACACGCCGTGCACACGCAGCGCGCCCTCCGGCCGGTAGTTTCGGCGGGCCGTTCCGACCAGCGCCGGCGCCGGATCGGCTGCCGCCAACAGACCAGTGGTGAACAGCAGTTCACGCAGATCGGTGACCAGGTCGGCCAGCCGGTGCCCGTCATGGCGCGCTCGTGCGCCCCGCAGGCCGCGGACCACTCGCAGCGCCGCCGCCTCCGCGCGGTGCAGCCCGGCGAGGCGCGCGGTGTGCGAGGCGCGCAGCACCTCCGCCTGAGCCACCGCGCCCGCAGCGGGCACCCCGGCGGCCAGAACGGCAGCCGCGGCGGCCCACAGCGAGCGGGCAGCGGTCAACTGCGCCTCTGTGGGGCCCGATTGCGGCGTTGACGCGGCGGTGTCCGGCCCGGGCGCACCGACGACGGCCCGGACGGTGTCCTGCGCCGACGACTCGACCTCCCCAGCGGTCTCGCCCTCCTGGGCCACGGGTGTCTCCGCGTCGGCCACCGGACACGCGCCGAGCACTGCGGCGAGGTGCAGGCACCTCGGGGCCAGCAGACAACTGCACACGGCCTCCCCGGTGTCCGTGACCGCCAAGGAAGGACCCGGCGTGAGGACGACCTCCGCGTCCTCACCGCACCGCACCCGCCGCACGGCACCCTCGACGGTGACGGGCGCGGCCGCATACGTCTCGATCGCGGCGTCCAGTTTCTTGCGCAGTCGGGAGGTCAGGGCCTCCACGGCGGCAGCGGCCACCTCGGGCGCCACCGGGGGCAGTTCGGGGTTCATCGGGTCTCTCCGCGGAGGCGTTCGCCCACCCAGCGGGCGAGGGCGAGAGGACTGAGGGCGGCCACGGGCATCCCGGCCGCCACGAGTTGCTGCGCCACCGGCACGGAGTAGCGCGGGGTACCGGAGTCGTCCAGAGCGGCGCAACCCATCAGATGCACCCCGGAACTCGCGAGGGCCCGCACCTCGCCCAGGAGTCCGCCCAGTGGATAGCCCTCCTCGAAGTCGCTCACCACCACCACGAGGGTCCGGCTGGGTACGGTCACGAGGGAACGCGCTTGGGCCAGACCGGCCGCGATGTGCGTGCCGCCGCCCACCCGCACCTCCAGCAGCAGGGACAGCGGGTCCTCGACCTTGTCCGTCAGGTCGATCACGTCCGTCGAGAACGCCAGGAAGTGTGTGCTGAGCGTGGGCACTCCGCCCAGTACGGCGGCGGTCAGCGCCGACCAGATCACGGAGGCCTCCATCGACCCGGACACGTCGACCACCAGGATCAGTCGCCAGTCCGCCTCCTTGCGCGAACGGGTGCTGAACACCGGCCGCTCCGGCACGACCAGGGTGCTGCCGTCGGCCCTCTTGCGGGCATGCGCCAGGTTCGCCCGCAGGGTGCGCGGCAGGTCGATCCGGCCGCCCGGACGGCGGGTCGGCCGAGGCGTGGCCAGTCCGCTCAGAGCGGGCCGCATCCGGGTGGCCAACTCCTTGGCCAGCTCGTCGACCAGCCGGCGCACCAGCGGGCGCAGCCGGGCCAACTGCTGCTCGGGCATCCCGCCCGCCAACGACAGCATGGATGAGAGCAGATCGACCGAGGGACGTACGGACTCGGGGTCGAGCTCGGCCAGTACGTCGCTGCGCCCCTGATCGGCGGCGCGGGCGAGAACCTCCTCGCGCACCTCCGCACCGAACAGTGCCTGGAGTTCCTCGGACCACTCACGCGCGGTCGGGAAGGAGGCGCCCTGCCCGCCGGGACCGCTGTCCCGGCCCAGGTCCGAGGAGCCCTCGCCGCGGCCCCTGCCGTACAGCTCGTCGAGCGCGTGCGCGTAACGGCGGGCGCCCGCCGACAACTTGTCGCTCTCCCTGCCGAGGAGCAGACGCCACCGGTCCGTCGGTGTGAGACGGAGCTCGTCATCGATGGACGGATCCGGCACCGGCGCTGGACGGGGGGCGGCGGTCAAGGGTGCCGGAGCCTCGGTGGGCCCGGGCGTCGAGGGCGCCGCCCGCAGGGCCTCCACCGCCGCGCGACCCGCCGCGTCCGCCGCCGCCCACAGGGCCAGCAGACGCGGCGATGCGGACAGCGTCAGGTCGAGACGGTCGCCCAGTCGCTCCGTGACCGTGTTCAGCAGACGGTCACGGCCTGCCGGCGACAGCGTGTCGAAGCCTCCGCGCAGGGCGGGCAGCCGGTCCAGGAACGCCTGGTCGCCCAGCGAGTCGACCCGGTCGAGCAAGGGATCGAGCGCGGTCGGCGCCGACTGGAGCAGTGGTGCGGCCCCGGTCAGCAGTCCGGCGAGTCTGCGTGCCAGCGCGTGCCGTCCGGCGGGGGCGGTGGCGGCATCGATCCAACCGGCGGCCCGTGTGCCGAGAGCGTCGGCGTCGTCCAGGTCGAGCAGGACCCGGCAGGCGAGAGCGGCTCCCTGGACGAGGGGCGAGGCGATGTACGCGAGTCCGCCGAGGGCTTCGTCCATGCGCAGTCCCAGGCGTTGGCCGGCGGCGCGTGTGGCCAGGGCGACCAGCGCGGCGGCCTCCTCCGGGTCGTCGCTGCCGGCCAGACCCGGCAGAGACCGTACCGCCGACTCCAGCAGATCCGCGGCCAGGACACGCGCGGCCTGCCGGGACTCGGGCGTGGTGCCGGGCAGATGGTCCCGGCGCAGCGCCTCCAACAGGTCAAGTCCGGTGAGGAGTTCGGGGAGCGTCGCGGAGGCGGGCAGCACCTCCGCGGCCTCGGCCAGCCGCTGGGCGACCAGGACGGGCAGATCGCAGCGGGCGGCGTCCCGAAGCCCCGTCAGGACCAGGGCACATGTGGGGCCGCCCTCCGCCGACTCCCTCCGGAAGGTCTCCCGCAGCGTTCCCTCGGCCGCCAGCGCGGCGGTCACGCCCCGCACCCCGGCCAGGTCCAGCCGGACGGGCACGGACGGCACCCACGCCAGCCGCCACCGCGTGGTGAGCGCGGCGGCGTCGCCCGTACCGGCCACCTCGACCGGCTCGCCGTATCCCACCCCGCACACGTCGAGCCGCCTGAGGAGGATCTCGCGCCGGTTGTCGAGGGCGGAGCGGAGCGGGTCCAGGCGCAGTTCACGCGGAGCGGGGTCGTCAGGGCCGGGCAGACGCAGGGCGGCGAGTTCGGCCTCGACGGAAGGGCCGAGCCCGGAGCGCGGGGTGCCCGGCGCGACCCGTCCCCGGTCGGTGCCCACGAGGACCACTTCCAGGGCCCGCGCGAGAGCACGGCCCCGGCCGAGCGGCTCACCCTGCCCCATCACGGACGTCAGTGCTTCCAGCACCTCGCCCCGGCCCGGTGCGGGGAGCCCGCGCAACCGGGCGAGGTCGCAGGCCACCCGCAGCGTCTCGCGGGCCTCGCCGGTCCCGGCTGTGTGCCCGGCGGCGCGCAACTCCCGGCACACTCCCGTGATGGCCCGCGCGGCGGCGTCGTAGAGCAGCTCCGGATCGCCCGCCGCGCCGAACACCGCCTGCTGCCAGCGCGGGTCGCGGATCCCGGCCGGATAGCCGGACCGGGAGTCGAGCAGATCGAACGCGTACGGGACCAGGGAGGTGACGACGGACGGGGGCTCCGCCGGGAGCGCCGAGCCGGCCGCCCCCTGCCCCTGCCGGCTCGCCTCCTCAGCCAGCGCCGACGCGTGGAAGGCACCGACCACCGCCGCGACGCGGCGTCCGCCGTTCGCCGCGAGGGCGATCGTCTCCCGCATATGGGCTTCGCGCGCCAGGTCCATCATGGGCACACCGCCCGACGACTCGGCGTCCTGGCGCAGCGCCCAGCCGACGCCCAGGGCGGCCCGGCGCAGTGACTCGGGGGCGCAGCCGGGGGCGAGGACCTCCACGCTGCGGTCCCACAGGTCGTCCCCGTCACGGCCGGTCCCGGCCGCGGTGAGCGCCTGCGCGAAGGAGGTGGGCGTCGGCCGGTCGTCCACCTCGGCGCGCTCGGGCACCACCGTGTGCCACCGCGCGTCGGCCATCGGAAGGTCGCAGCAGACGACCTCCACCCCCCGCTCCCGAGCCCAGCGGACCGCGGCGAGTTCGGGCGAGAAGTCGGCGAACGGGTAGAAGCCGAGCCGTCCGTCGGCACCGGCACCCGCGAGCGCGACCGGCGCGAGTGTGCCGGGGGCGCCGAGATGGGTCAGCCACGGCTGGAAGTCCACCGGCAGTTCCACGCACACCACCTCGGCGCCGGCCGCGTCCAGCAGCGCGGGCACGGCGGCGGCGAGCGCCGGGCTGTGGTGGCGTACACCCAGCAGGTACGGCACCACGGAGTCGGCCAGGGCGTCGAGCGCGGCCCTGGGGTCCTGAGCGATCGTCACCGGAGGTTCTCCCGCAGGTCCCAGAGGCGGCGCCAGGTCGCGGAGCCGTCCTCGGCACGGCGGCGCACCGGGCCGTCCCAGTAACCCAACAGGCGTGCGTGGTCGGTGGGATCGTCCTTGCGGACCACGCCCAGGAGATGGCCGGGCACCAGGTCGAGCGGGTCCCCGGCGGGCAGGTAGGCGGTGGCCACCCCGAGGGAGACCGCGACCTGCACCGCCTCCGCGGTGGACATCACCGTGCCCGGACGCTCCACGTCCCAGCCCTCGGCCGAACGCCCGGCCCGCAGATCGCGGAAGACGGTCACCAGGACGTCGAGCACCGCGTCGTCGACGTCGAAGGCGGCGCCCGCCCGCTCGACGGCCGCGACAGCCTGTCGTTTCACGAGCGCGGTCTCGGCGTCGACGTCCGCGATCGGATGCACCGTCTCGAAGTTGAAGCGCCGCTTGAGCGCGGCGGACATCTCCGACACACCGCGGTCGCGCAGGTTGGCGGTGGCGATGACGGTGAAGCCGGGAGCGGCGGCGACCTGCGCCTCGTCCGTGCCGGACAGCTCGGGCACACTCATCCGGCGGTCGGAGAGGATCGACACCAGCGCGTCCTGCACCTCGGGCAGACAGCGGGTGATCTCCTCGACACGCGCCACCAGTCCCGAGCGCATCGCGCTGAGCACGGGCGAGTCCACCAAGGCCTGGGGAGTGGGGCCCTGGGCGAGGAGGAGGGCGTAGTTCCAGCCGTAGCGCAGGGCGTCCTCGGTGGTGCCCGCGGTGCCCTGCACTGTCAGCGCGCTGGTGCCGCAGACGGCCGCCGCCAGCAGCTCCGAGAGCATCGACTTGGCCGTGCCGGGCTCACCGACCAGCAGCAGTCCGCGTTCTCCGGCGAGCGTGACCACGCACCGCTCCACCAGGGCGCGTTCGCCGACGAACTTGGGGGCTATGACGAGTTCGCGGGGCAGTGTCTCGTGCGGCTCGGGGAGCTTGAGG
The DNA here is from genome assembly GCF_040655035.1 of Streptomyces sp. NPDC050549. Lineage (NCBI taxonomy): Bacteria > Bacillati > Actinomycetota > Actinomycetes > Kitasatosporales > Streptomycetaceae > Streptomyces > Streptomyces sp. NPDC050549. The sequence continues at coordinate 31,020 of NZ_JBFAJD010000015.1, read as the reverse complement.
GCTTCGCCGGCGCTGCCGCACACGAAGGTGATGACGGATCGGGGCGTCAGCTGCCAACCGGGCGGACGCGGGCCCTCGTCGTGGGCGGCGAGGAAGGCGAGTTCGGTGGCATGGCGCTCTTCGGCCGGCCGGGTCTGCCGGTCGGGCAGGGCCGTCGCCGTGTCGGTCAGGGTCATGAACGTCCTTGCTGGGTAGGTCTGTTCGTCGTCAGTGGGGTGGGGGCGCCCGGGGAAGTGCGGGGCGCCCCCGTGCGAGGCGTTCGTCAGCGGCGGCGGCCCCGCCGTACCTTCAGCTCCTCGAACCGGGGAGCGTCGCCCTCCCGGACCCGCTGCCAGGCTCTGCGGTACAGGTCCGCGACCGGTTCGGCCGGCACGATCACGCCGAGGGGCGTGTGATCGCCGTCGACGAGGTCGAACAGCGGCAGCTTCCAGCGCTCCAGGGGAACGCGCGGGGAGGGCTGTTCGGCCCAGCCGCCGGGCAGGAAGAGCGAGCGGCCGGCCCTGGTCCGGGTGGCCTGGACCACGAGGCCGGTGGCGGCCAGTTCGGCGCGGGCCGCCTTGAGCCGGGCCGGCTTCCACCCCGTCCACCGGGCCGTCGTGCGGTCGGTCGGGTCGGGCATGGCGAGCAGCATCAGATACAGCGTGGCCGCGTCCTCGCCGAGGCCGCACTCCTTGGCCGCCTCGACGACCAGGTCGGGCACGGAGTGGCCCGGGTGCTGGGGCCACCAGGTGCCGTCCTTGTCCCACTCGCCCGCGATCGGCTCGCCGGGGTCGGCGAGGAGGGCCGCGAACCGGGGGTCGCGGACCAGTCGCAGGGCGACCTCGGCCGGGAACGGCTGGTCGTCGACGCGGGTCGCGGGTAGATAGGGGTCCTGGCCGGCTTCGTCGAGGAGGTCGACACGGATGGCCGGGGCCGGCTGGTCGTCATGGGTGGCGAGGACGACGGCGCCGTAGCGCTCGAATCCCGGACCGGTCTCCGTGGGCGTGCCCGCCGTCTTCCGGAACGCGGGGAGGCTGATGTACGGGCCGAGGTCGAGCATCAGTCCGGGGGCGGCCAGGCGTTGGCGCACCGCGGTGAGCGCGGGTGGCAGCGCGGCGCGGATCGGGTCGCCTGCCGGCAGCCGGTGGGCGAGCCACGCGGCGAGGCCGACCGAACCGACCAGGGTCTGCGTGGTGAACCCGGCCGAGTCGTTGCCGACCGGCCGCACCCGGTCGCCGTTGACCTCCCACCGCAGATCCCGGCTGAGCTGCGGGGCACGGGTCGGGTCCAGCAGCGCGGGCAGTGCTTCCCGTACCGGCCAGGGCGCGTGCTTGAAGGCGCGGATGGCGTCGCTGAGCAGGTCCTCGGGGATGGCGGGACGCTTGCCGAGCCTGCTGTTCCACACCGCGGCACCCGCCGCCACGTCCGGGCCCTCGGTCCACAGCCGGACCGGGTCGGCGGGCAGCAGCGCGGCCACGACCGCGGCACGGACGGCACTGTCGAGGGCGCGCAGTTCGTCCTTGGCGACCGCCGCAGGGGCGACCTTCACCCCGATCACATTGCGCGCCTGGGTGGTGAGGAAGGCGCGCTCGTAGCCGTCGACTCCAGGCAGCCCGGCGACGACGAGCCGGGCCATGGTCTCGGTGACACCGGTCAGCCGGGCGAACTCCTCGGCCGCGTCCGGGAACCACGGTGCCGGACCCCGCTCGGCGAGCGCGGCGAGGAACACACCGAGCCGGCCCGGCTGTCCGTCCTCGCCGATCGGGTCACAGGCCAGGACCTTGTACGGCTCCGGAGCGGCAAACCGTCCTGCCGGATCGTGGAACAGACCGGTGAAGTCGCAGCCGTCGTCGTCCCGGGACCCGTGGCCGGTCACCGCGACGAAGGCGCCGTCCGCCAGCGGCAGCAGCCCGCTCCAGGAGCCCTCCCGCCAGGTGCCCGGGGCCGGCCGCAGCCGGTGCGCGTCCAGGTGCAGGGTCACCGAGCGCCAGAGCTCGCGCCCGCCCAGCCCCAACTGCTCGAATCCGGCCAGCAGTTGCCCAAGCGCCTCGCGGTGCTCGTCTGCGGTGGTACCGGCCGCCGCCCGGTAGGCGAGAGCCGTCACCCGCCCGAGCAGGGTGTGCAACTCCGGCTGTCCGACGGGCAGTTCGGGCCCGTCGAGGTGGAGCCGGCCATCGGACGGCCCCGGTACGACGCCGGTGGCGCCGACGGCACGGGTCAGCACCCGCAGGGCACGGAAGACGGTGTCGGCCTGGTCGTCGCGGTTCCACCAGTAGCCGTTCGACGCGCCGAGACCGCTCATCGCGTCCCGCAGCACGCTGTCCGTCGGACCGGCCGGACCCTCGTCCGCCACTCCGCCTTCCAGGGCCAGGGTGAGCCGGGTCGCCGCCGCGTCCAGGACCGCCTGCTGGGCCGCCGCGTACCGCACGACCCCGGCGATGCCCGCGAGCAGAGCGGGGTGGGTGACGTGCAGCAGCGTGCGGATCGCGGCGGGCAGCGCCTCCGGTTCCCTGTCGGCGGCGGCCGACAGCAGGGCGGCGGTGGTGTCCCGGTCGATGCGGCGCAGTCCCGTGGAGCCCGCCGGGTCGCGCGGGGTCAGGCACTCCCAGTACTGCATCGGCGGCAGCAGCAGAGTGCCCTCGCCGAACACGCCCGCCGTCCGGTCGGTCTTCGCCCAGGCGGTGACGACACCGTCCGCGTCGACCAGATCGAGCTGCCAGCCGTTGTGCACGACCGCGGTGGGCCGCTCCGCTCCGGGGAACATCACCAGCGTGTACGGCCGGCCCGCCTCGGCGGGCAGCGTGAGGGTGTGCCCGGCGAGATCCTCGACCCGCGTGGAGCCGTCGGGGAGTTCCAGCCTGCGCAGGCCCACAAGGCCGCCGACGGGTGCCGAGGCGGGGGCGGCGCCGGTCGTGGGGGAGGGCCGCAGTCGACCCCCGGCGAAGCTGCTGCCCGTCGGTGCGTCGCGCAGCCCGTCGGCCAGGAAGGCTGGTCGGCTCATGCGTCCGCGCTCGCCGGTGGCCGGGTCGTACTCGTACCAGCCACGCGCCTCCGGGTCCTCGGAATCCGCGTGCCAGACCCAGTAGTTGGAGCCGTCGAAGAGGAGCGGTCGCTCCTCGGGCACGGTGGTGTCCCCGGCGTGCAGCACACCCCGGCCGGTGGCCCGGCCACCGCCGGGCAGCGGCAGGGTGATGGGGAAGTTGCCCTTGTACCAGTCCATTTCGGTGCCGCGGGTACCGCGCGGGCCCTCGAGCTTCTCGACCCGGTCGGCACGGGTGTGCCAGTAGCCGCGCAGGCCGTCGTTTCGGCTGTTCCAGTAGACGAGGAGTTCGCCGTCGACATGATGGAAGCCGGGATCGCCGTACCGGTCGCCCGACGGGATGCGCAGATCGTGGGTGAGCAGCGTGCCCTCGGCGCCGATCACGCGGGCCTGCGCCTCGCCGGCCACCACGAGGTGGGGCCAGGCGTCGGCGACGAGCAGGTCCTCCACCTGATTCCTCGGGACGAGTTCGGCCGCCGCCTCCTCCCAGGCGGGCCAGCCGAGTTCGTCGAAGAGACCTGCCCGCAGGGTGCGCGCCAGCACGGGGGCGAGATCGGTGGCGGCCGCCTCGCGTACCTCCGCCTCGGCCAGCGCCAGCGCCTCGGCGGGCAGCCACTTCAGACGGGCCAGCGCGTCGGGCAGCTGGGGCAGACCGACCGCGGTGAACCGCTCGACGACCGTGCGCACCCACCGGGCCAGCAGCGGACGGCAGCCGGGCGACTGCGCGAGCAGCCGGATGGCCCGCATGCCCGCGTCGTTGTCGCCGAAGCGGTCCGCGCCCTTCAGGAAGACGCCGTGGAACCGGGCGTCGGCACCCAGGAACAGCAGATCCCGGTGCCCGTCGCCCGACGCCCACTGCTCCAGCGGCAGGGCGCGGTCCCGCTCCGGAGCAGCCACCGGAACATCCAGGGACAGCAGCAGGTCGATCAGGTCGATGTCGTGGGTGACCTTCAACGCGCCGCCGGACGCGGCGAGTTCGGCCCGCAGCCGGTCCGCCGTCCGCTCCACGAGCGGGTACAGCCGCGGCATCCGGGTCGAGCCGCGCCAGGACCGGGCCCGCTCACGGAACGTCAGGAAGCGCTCCAGCCAGCCCGCCGTGCCGTCCCGGGGACGCTCCTCCTCGGGCAGGGCCGCATCCCACAACCCCGCCGTGGCACCGGAGTCCTCCAGCACCTGGAGCCACAGCGCGGGCATCTCGTCGTCGTAGCCCGCCGGAACCATGTCCAGCAGAGTGCCGCGCACCTGCCGGTCACGCGCGGCCAGTGCCACCAGCGCGGCACGGTGGCCCTTCCACCAGCCGGCCGCGGCACGCAGCGTGGAGGGCAGACCGAGCAGTTCGGACAGGTAGTCCTGCTCGGCGAGGTCGGCGTCCCGCCCCGCGGCGCGGGCCAGCTTGCGCAGGTCGCCCGCCATCTGCGCGGACGGCGGCAGACCGCCCGCGGTACGGCGCAGACACAGCCGGGTGAAACGCCGCAGCGCCTCCTCGGCCGGCACCCGCGCGGCCAGTTCCCTGCCGTAGGAGGACAGCACCTTCACCGGCAGCGCGCCCGCCAGCGCGAACTCCAGGAACACCGCGTCGAGACGGTCCTCCTCGATGACGAGCCCGTGCTCCGCCTCGGCCTTGCGGGCCCGGGTGAACAACTGGGCCGCGTAGGTGGCGTTCTCCTCGGCGAGGAAGACCCGGGCCGCCTGTTCGTAGAAGGTCGGCAGGAAGTGCGGGACGGAGGCCGCCAGCCGCGCGCCGAGTTCCACGTAGGCGTCCAGGGCGGCCTTGGGCCGGGACTTCGCCTGCCGGGCGGCCCGCTCCAGGTCCGGTACGACACCGAGTGCGTGGTGTCCGTCCTCCGGGTGGTGCACAAGCACCCACTCCGGGAAGCCCAGCGACTGGCGCAACCCCAGCCCCACGACGGCCGGTTCGGCATCCTGCTCCAGGCCGAGGAAACCGGCGGCCAGGTCCTCCGCCGCGCCCAGCTCACCGGCGACCAGCCGCACCACCACCTGGTCGTCGAGACCCGGATGCCGATAGGTCCGGGCCGTCAGCGGCACCGCCCGCTCACCGGCGCCCTCCGCGTCCGGCGGCAGCACCGCCCCCGCCGCGAGCATCTCCTCGTACGACACCTGCGTCCCCCCGCTCATGCGTTCTTGCCTTCCTCGATGTCACGCCCGGCGTACAGCGCCGCCGCCATCCGCATCCCCTCGGACCAGGCCACCGGTCCCACCTCGCGCAACGGCAGGGCACGGCCGTCCTGGTCCTGCCAGCTGAGGCTCCCCGTCTCCACCGTGTCCTCCCAGTACGGCTCCCCGATCCACACGGAGGCCTCGACGGTGCGCCCGCCGTCGCGCACCCGGGCCGTGGAGTAGCCGCCGGAGACGCGATAGCCCAGCGAACTGGCGCGCGCGGCGAGGGCGAAGCGGGAGCGGAACGAGCCGCCGGCGAACTCCCGTATCTCGGTGGCCTTGGGAGCGAGCTCGTCGGGGCGCTGCCAGGTCGCCCGGTGGATCTGCTCGACGCGCTGCACGATGCCCAACTCGGCCGCGAACTCCCGGATGTCGTCGAGGTCCGGGAGCAGCACCGGGTGGGGCAGGGTCACCGTGCGCGGGGACAGCCGTACCGTCTCGCCGTCGAGGTTCACCACCCGCAGCTCGCCGTCCTCGGTGGTGCCGCGGAGGAAGCCGACCTCGTCGGGGTCGTCGCCGACCACGGCCAGGTCGCGCAGGGCCGACTGCCAGGCCTCGTCCGGCCACACCCGGACCAGCAGGCCGGTGGGGACGGGCAGCGACGACACCATCCAGGAGTCGACCTGGGCGACGCACCCGGCAGCGTGCCGATCCAGCCATTCGGCGAATCGCCGCAGCCGGTCCACCTCCGGGTGGTCCTTGAGTGCGCGCGGCAGGGACTTCAACTGCCGTCCCGCTGCCCGGCCCCCGGTGGCACGCGCCGCCACCCGCCCCTCCACCAGGGCGACTTCGTACCCGTCACCCGCCGACAGCCAACCCACGATGCCCCCGCCTTCCGCATCAACACAGCCCGAAGAAAGCACAGTTCAGCCGGGACGTCCCGACATCTGTGCGACGACATGCGGAACGTTAGCGGCGATCACTGACAATCGGCCGGGGAAGCTGTGGACGGGCTGGGAGAAGCCACCCGTGAAACGGGCGGACGAAGCGCCCGGCCGTACTCGGTCCGCGTACGCGCCACAGGGCCGGCGGGCGGTTCGCCGGGCCACGAGTTCAGGCCAAACCCACGGCCCCTGCCCGCGACCGACGTGCCGTCACAGACGCAGAACGATCAGGGCCGTGTCGTCGGTGTTGCCCCCGGCGGGGAGCAGATCGGCGAGCAGGGCGTCGGCCAGGGACTCGGGTTCCGCCTGCCGGTGGTGGGCGAGGGAGTCGGCGAGGCGGGCCAGACCGCGGTCGATGTCCTCCGTACGCCGCTCGATCAGTCCGTCGGTGTACAGCACCAGGGTGGCGCCCTCGGCGAAGGGGACGCTCGTCTGCACCCGGCCGACATGCTCGGGTTGGGCGCCCAGGGGCGGGTCGGTGGCCTGGTCGAGGAAGGCCACCGTGCCGTCGGGCGCGAGCAGGGCAGGCGGCGGATGGCCCGCACAGCTGTAGGTGATCGTGTGGTCGTCCCAGTCGATGAACGTCGTGACCGCGGTGGCCGACTCGGCACCCTCGACGAACCGGGAGTACAGACCGAGGGCCTCCAGGGCGGACCCCGGCCCGTCGGCGACCCGGCAGGCCGCGCTCAGGGCACTGCGCAGCTGGCCCATGGCACAGGCCGCCGCCAGTCCGTGTCCGACGACGTCACCGACGGCGACCGCCATTCCGCCGTCGGGCAGGTCGACCAGGTCGTACCAGTCGCCGCAGACGTTCAGGCCTCCCACGGCGGGCCGGTAGCGGACGGCCGCCCGGTGGTGGCCGACGGGACGCGGCGGGGGCAGCATCGCCGCCTGCAGGGTGAGGGCCACCTCGCGCTCGCGGGCGTGGGCCGTGCGCAGCCGCTCGTTGACCTGCTGCAGCTCACGTGCCCGGGTGTACAGCTCGGCCTCCAGTATCCGGGCCCGGCCGTCGTCGGCCTGGCCGCCGAAGCCCCGGACGAACTCGGTGACCTCCTCGACCCGGTGCACGATCAGCATCACTTCGCCGTCCGGGCCGAGGACGGGCGCGTTGACCGGGCTCCAGAAGTGCTCCACCCACCGGCCGGACAGCGGGGGGTCCTCGATGTCGTAGCGGAGCAGGGCCATGGTGTCGCGCTCTCCGGTGGTCACCGCGCGGAGCATCGACTCCCGGGTCTCGCGCATGCCGGCCGCCGCCGGGTCCTTGGGGTTCTCCGGAAAGACGTCGAAGATGTAGCGGCCGACCAGTTCCTCGCGCTTGCGTCCCGACAGGCGCTGGAAGTCCTCGTTGGCGTCGAGGTAGACAAGATCGGGGGTGAGCAGCGCAACCATGCCGGGCAGGTCGCGGAAGACCGCCGCGTAGTCGATCTCCGGATCCTGCATGGCCTGCCCGCTTCGACGCCGATGGTCACTGTGTCGCTCCACGATAAGAGGGATCTGGCCATGAAGCCCGGAAACGGCACTTATCGGTCCGCCAAGCAGCCATGATGCCGCAGGTCGTCACCCGACCGGGTGGACTGCCTGCGGGGCCGCCGTGGGTGGCCGGGCGATGGTATTGCCCGCCGAGGGACCACGCCGGTCATGATCCGGTGTGCGTAGCGCCCGACCACGCCGGTGGTGACCCGGCGGTGGGCCGCCCGGGCGTGGAGGAGGCGGGCCAGAGCCGTGCCCACCACGGCAGCGGTGAACAGGCAGGCGAGTCAGAAGATGTCGCGGTGCCCGGCCAAGGTGTGAGTGCCGGCGGGCGGTACGACGAAGCCGTTGAGGAAGTGTCGGCACAGCACCGCGGTGCCGGGGGCCGCCGTGAAACGGGCGCACGGACCGGGCAGTACGGAGAACAGGGACAGCGCGACCGGCGCCGGCGAGGGCCGACCGGGACCTGTCAGCGCGTCGAGCCGTGCGCCCGGCACCGACGCGCCGCCGGATGCGGTCGCCCCGACCAGTGGCGTGACCACGGGTGAGGGGACGGGCCGTGCTCCACGCCTGCACCAGTCTCCAGGCGCCCGCGCCGAGCAGGACGACCCCGCCGATCGCGGGCAGGACGACAGTCGGCCAGACGTGCGCCGCTCTGGCGTGGGGCCCGGCGCGGTGCACCCAGGCGGAGGTGAGTCCGGTGATTCCGTAGTGGAAGGCGGTCAGCACCCCGCAGTCGGACACCGCGTCGCCGAGGACGAGTCCGTGGCCGAGGAAGTTCAGCGCGACGTACACCACCGCGCCGATGACCCCGACCGCGATCGTGCCCACGTGCGGGATGCGGAAGCGCGGGTGCAGCCGGGCCAGTGCGCGGGGGAGGGCGCCCTGGTCGCCCATCGGCAGCATGGTGCGGCTCAGGGTCAGCGCCGTCGTCTCCGTCGAGGCGGCGGCCGAGGTGAGGACCATGGGGATCAGCAGGTGCCACAGTACCGAGCCGAAACCGCTCGACCCGAACACCGCGGTGCCGAAGCCGTAGAGGACGTCCCCGGAGTTGTCCGGGTCGTTGAGGCCGATCCCGGAGTCGCCGATGCCGGCGAAGGAGATCGCGGCGAACGTGGCGAGGAGGTACAGGGCCACAAGGAGGACCGTGTACCAGGTCGCGGCGCGGCCCGGGACGCGGTGCCGGTCGGTGGTCTCCTCGTTGACGGTGAGCGCCGTCTCCCACCGCCAGTAGATGAACAGCATCAGCACCAGTGCGCTGACGAACGAACTCAGGGACGCGCCCTCGAGCGGGTTGAGCCAGGACAGGCTCGGCCGCCCGATCCCGGCCGGCGCGTCGCCGGCGTACACCTTGACGAGCGCGACGACGGACAGGGCCACGAGCATGCCGAACTCGAGGAACAGCAGGGCGCGTTGGACCGCGGCCGCGATCTCGATACCGCGGTAGCAGACGAGGGTCATCAGCGCGAGCCAGCCGAGTCCGGCAAGCAGTACCCGCCGGTTCGCCGGATCGGAACCGATGTTCTCCGCGCCCGCCAGCAGGAACACGTACTGTCCGGCGACCTGCGCGAGGCTGCCTGTCACGAGGACGAAGGACGCGATGATCGCCCAGCCGCCGAGGAAGCCGAGGCTCGGGTTCAGTGAGCGCGTGGCCCAGGTGAAGATCGTGCCGCAGTCGGGGCCGGTTGAGCGCGGCGTAGCCGAAGGAGACGAACAGGATCGGGACGAAGGCGAGCACCACCACTGCCGGGGCCTGGAAGCCGACGTATCCGACGACGAGGGCCGGCGTGGCGGTGAGGCTGTAGGCGGGCGCCGCGGACGCCACGGCGAGGATCAGGCTGGTGGCCATGGAGAGCGCGCCGGAGCGCAGGCTCCTGTCCGTCCGGGCCTCGCGCACTTGGAGTTGCGAATCTGAGGTCATTGTCACTCCCGATCTACTGCTCTACGGGTGCCGACAAGAAAACGCAATGACTGATTGGCGAGTCGGACCGGCTGTGGCGGGAGGTGCTGTCAAGGCTTCGATCACAATTTTGTGGAGTCTATTGACTAGTGAGTCAATGTTGCGGGGCGGTAGTCGGCGTGACTCCACTCGAAACTTCTGCCGTGACCACCGAGGTCGTGGTCGTGGGCGCCGGATACGCGGGGCTCACCACCGCGTGGGCTGCCGTGTGTTCAGCCAGGTGAGCCCGTCAGGCGTGCGCATCGACCACGGAGGACAGTGGACCGGGCCGAGCCAGCGACGGTACCGCGCGCTCGCGGACCGGTTCGGCTGCCGCACGTTCCCGACCTGGGAGACCGGCCGACAGGTCGGGATCAGCGCCGACGGCACCCGCGTCGACTACGAGGGCGGCGCACCGGACACCGGACCGGGCATCGAGGAGTACGAACGCGTAACCGCCCTGCTCGACGATCTCGCCCACACCGTCGACCTCGAACTGCCTTGGTCCACCCCGCGGTTCGCGGAGTTCGACGCGCTGTCGGCCGAGGACTTCTTCCGCGCGCAGACCGACGACGCGGACGCCCTCCAGCGCCTGGCGCTCGCGATCCAGGGCGTCTGGTGCGCCGAACCGCGCGAGATCTCCTTCTTCCACGTGCTCTTCTACCTGGCCTCGGGCGGCGGCTACGAACAGCTGATGGAGACCCGCGGCTGCGCCCAGGACGCCCGGTTCTCCGACGGGGCGGACGCCGTGGCCCACGCGCTCGCGAAGTCGCTGGGCGGACGGGCCCGGCTCGGCGAACCGGTCCTCTCCCCGGACCGGACCGCGCACGGCGTGGAGGCGTACACCGGCCGCGCCGTCGTCCGCGCGCGGCGAGCCGTCGTCGCCGTGCCGCCGGCGGCGATCGAACGGATCGCATTCCACCCGGTACTCCCCGTCGGCCGGCGCGGCTGGGTGCGCCACTCGCCGATGGGACGGGTGGCCAAGGTGCACGCCGTCTGCGAGGAACCCTTCTGGCGTACGGCGGGACGCTCCGGCATCGCGACGCTCCACGGCGACAGCCCGGTCGGCGTCGTCTTCGACAACTCCCCGGAGGACGCCTCGCGCGGTGTGCTCGTCGCCTTCGTCTACGGCGACCGGCTCGACCGCTGGTCCGCCGGAACCGACACCGAGCGCCGCCACGAGGTGCTGGCCGCACTGTCCGCGGTGGCCGGACCCCGGGCCGGACAGCCCGTCGACTACGTCGAGAGGATCTGGCCCCGGAAGGGCTGGACCGTCGGAGGCTACGAGTGCTTCGTGACCCCGGGCGGCTGGACCCGGCACGGCAGGGACGGCTGACGGGAGCCGTCCGGGCTCGTGCACTGGGCGGGGACCGAGACCGCCTCGGTGTGGAACGGCTACATCGACGGGGCGATCTCCTTGGGCGAGCGGGCCGCGGCCGAGGTGATCGGCGCCCTGGCGACCGTCGTCCACCCGGGGTGAACGGCTGTGCCCGAAATCCAGGGTGAATCCCCTTGCCTGACATACTGACCGGGTTATGACCAGCACCGAAGAGCGGCCGGCCGCGACCGCCGCCGATCTGCCGGAACGCGTCCGTACGGCGATCCGGGCCGCCGCCGTCTCCCAGCGCGAACTCGCCCACCGGATCGGCATGGACCCGACCGCTCTGTCCAAGGCGCTGCGCGGGACGCGCCGGCTGCGGGACGAGGAGATCGCCGCCATCGCGAAGGCGTGCGGGGTCTCCACCGCGTATCTCGTCGAGGGAACCGGTCCGGAACCCGTACTCCCGCCCGACACCGGGCGGGACCGGGCGCAGCCGGTGACGGCACAGGAACGCCGGGACCAGATCCTGGAGGCCGCGACCGTCCTCATCGCCCGCCGCGGTTACCACAACGTGCGCGTCTCGGACATCGCCCGCTACTGCGGGACCAGCACGGCGACGGTGCACTACCACTTCCCCGGCAAGGAAGCCACGCTGCACGCGGCGCTGGAGTACTACGCCCAGCGGTTCCGCACCCGGCTCGACGAGGAGTTCGGCCGGGCGACCTCCGCGCGGGACAAACTGCGCCGCCTGATCGAGGTCCAACTCCCGCTCACCGCCGACGACATCGACGAGTGGTCGGTATGGATCCAGTTCTGGAACCAGGCGATGCTGGAGCCCGGGCTGCGGCCCGCGCAGCGGCGGATCTACTCGGGCTGGTACCGGGTCGTGGTGGACCTGCTGCACGAGTGCCGGTCTGAAGACCTGTCACCGGAGGCCGACATCGGAGCCCTCGCCGACCGGTTCACCGCGATGGTCGACGGCCTGGCGATGCAGATCCTCGCCGGCTCGACCGGGATGCGGCCGGACCGCATGCGCTCACTCCTGCTGCGGGCCTTCGAACCGCACCTCGACCTGACCTGACCGATCGGCTTGGGGTACCGACTGCCGTCCGGCTTTCCGAGCCGCCGGGGGAACCGGCCCGGCACGAACCGGGTACCGGCGCCCCCGCCGACATCGATCTGTACGGCCTTCGGAGTCAGCCTCGGGGTGTCACGGCTTCCGGGCGAGGCCGCCGTGCTCGCCGATCTGTACCGGAGCCGGGGAGGCGGACTCCGGGCGCCAGAGGGGGACCGAGACCACACCGGGATCCACCAGTTCCAGGCCGTCGAAGTACGCCGTGATCTCGTCGACGGTGCGCAGGTTGTAGGGGACGGCACCGCTCTCGTTGTAGGCGTCCTGGGCCTGCTCGAAGACCGGGTCGATGCCCCGCGAACCGTCGTTGATGGAGAGGTAACTGCCGGACGGCAGCGCCTCCATGAGCCGGGTGACAATGGAGCGCGCCTGGTCATGGGTGGCGACATGGCCAAGGATGTTGCTGAGGATGAGCGCGGTGGGCCGGCTGAGGTCCAGCGTCTTGGCGGCTTCCGCCAGGATGCGGTCGGGGTCCGTCACGTTGGCGTCCACGTAGGCCGTCACCCCCTCCGGCGTGGAGTAGAGCAGGGCGTGGGCGTGCGCGAGGACCATCGGGTCGTTGTCGACGTAGACGATCCGGGCCTCGGGGGCGATCCGCTGGGCGACCTGATGGGTGTTGTCAGCGGTCGGCAGGCCGGTGCCGACGTCCAGGAACTGCCGGATGCCCGCCTCGGAGACCAGGTACGTGATGTTGCGGCGCAGGAAGGCGCGGCTGCTGCGGGCGATGGTGACGATGCCGGGGAAGACGGCGGTGTACGCGTCGCCGGCCTCCTCGTCGACGGGGTAGTTGTCCTTGCCGCCCAGCCAGTAGTTCCAGATCCGGGCCGAGTGCGGCACCGATGTGTCGATCTTCTGCTGTGCAGCCGGTCCGGGCGTCATTGCTTGGTCTGGCATGGGTAGCGTTCGTCCTTCGGCTGAGGTGTGCGGTGTCCGCCGCTCAACCTACGTCCCAACGGTACGGCCGCGTAAGCCAGTTCGTCTCTCCGGAGCATTCGAGTACTGGTCCGCGTGCATCACGAGCCGCCCACCCGCGGTTACTCGACCATCCGCGTCGGGTACTGCCGCGGGCCACAGGGCTTGCCGGCTCACCTGTGGGCTCCCAGACGGAGGGCCAGGCTGTGGGCGGATTCGCTGGTGAGCCCACCGACGACGGCGAAGCGGCCTTCGGTGAGAGGGGCGGCTACATAGGCCGTGTCCCGGATCTTGCCGTCGATGACGACGGCCAGTTCGTTGCGCGGGGCCGGGGCCGTGGCGATGGTGCCGGTGAGGTCGGCGAGGCGGGTCCGGTCCGCGGAGCTCAGGGTCAGTACGACCTCCCACTCGCCGGCGCTGCTGCGGGCCTTCGCGGAGACGGCTCGGACGTCGGTCATCCCGCCTGCCCGGTCGACCTGGACGCAGGACGCGGGGCCGATCGAGGGCAGGCGCAAGGTGTAGCCGTCGCTGCCGGCGGCACAGGCGTGCTCCGTGACGGACGTGACCGGCAGGATGGAGAGCCTGGCCGCCTGCTCGGCGTTCCCGACGCCTCCTACGGCGGGCTGCACCGGGTGCGCGCCCCAGGTCGCGCCGTCCGCGACGGCGATCCCGGCGGTGGCGATCGCGGCGACGGCGATGACTCCGGCCCCGGCGCGGGTCAGCCGCTGCCGCCGCCGGGCGACCCGCAACGCGTCGTCTGCCAGGGCGACCAGGTAAGGACCGGCGGCGGCGTCGCCGCTCTCTTGGACATGGGCGTGCAGGGCATGGCGCAGGGGGTGTTCGGCCGACTCGTTCATGCGACGGTGCTCCTTCCGGAGGCAGGGGACGGGGAGGGAGCAGCCGCCGGTCCCGCCTCGGCGAAGGCGGAGCGGAGGGCGGTCAGGGCCTTGTGGGTCTGGCTGCGGACCGTGCCTTGGGCGATGCCCAGGATCTCGGCGATCTCGGGGTCCGACAGGTCCTCGAAGTAGCGCAGCACGATCACCGCGCGCTGACGCTTGGGCAGACGTCGTAGAGCGGCCATGATGTCCTGCCGCTGGACCACGGTGTCGGCCCAGTCGGCGGCCTGCGCGGGCGGCTCGGGCAGAGTGTCGGTGACGGTCTCCTTGCCCCAACTGAGCAGTCGGAAGCGGTCTATCTGGGCGTGGTAGATCGCCCGGCGCACATAGGTCTCCGGCTGCTGCCGGTCGCGCAGTCGCGACCAGCGCCGGGCGGTGGACGCGAGCGCGGTCTGGACCAGGTCGCGGCCCTGCTCCCAGTCCCCGGTCAGCAGGTAGGCCGTCTGCAGCAGCGATTTCGACCGTGCCGCCACGAACTCGCGGAACTCGCGCTCATCGTCGGCGTTCAAAGTGCCCTCCCTTGTTCCCCCGTAAAGACGTGCACGGAAGGGGGTTCTACTGCCTTGCCGGTCAGACTTTTTTCGAGCAAGGGTCTGCCGAAGTCGGTGCGCAGTGGATTGCCGGTCCCGGATCACGGAAACACGTGCAGCGGAACAGCGACTCCGCCGTGGGCTCATACGGATTGGGGCAGAAGTGGCAGCCCCACGCGCGAGGCAGGCAGGGGGATTCCTGACAAGCTCGGGGAGACGGACTGCGCGGTGGCTGGTTCGGCGGGCGGGTCCCCGGACACGTGGCCGGCGCCCGGTGTGCAGGGCAGGGCAGGGCCGGGATCGCGGTTTTCCTTGTGCTGATGATCGATTCTGTCGTGAGCGGCTTCTTCATCCCCTGTCCCTGCCCCAGCCGATCGTGCTGGTGGCGCAACTGCTCCCGGCAGCGGGGTTCCTGGGGTACCTCATGGTCCGGAACACCGGTGTGCTTCTCCTCGCCGCGACCATCGCCTCACTGGGCAGCGGGCCTTCTGGTCCTCCGCCTTCACGCTGATCAGCGATTTGTCCGACCGTCAGCCGGGTCGGCACTGCCGCGAGCGACGGTTCGGCATCATCGTCGCGGGCGTGGCCCTGGTCGGGCTGAACACGGCGTTCGCCTTGGGCGACCTCATGCTCAGCATGGCCTCCCACCGTTCGTCGACCGTCGGACTCCGTCCGCGACCTGGGCGATCGGTCCGCTGCGCGCCATGAATACGGTGGTCCAAGCTGTGCTCCAGACGCAGGTCGTCCGCCTGATTCGCCCGCTGCCCCGGCACGTCTCGCTGTGCCCGGCCGGTGTCTTGTGGGCCTTGGGGGCGTGCCCGACGGCCGGTTCGCTCTGGTTGCCGCGAGGTTTGTGGGTCCCGTGTCCCGCCGTGGCCGTGTGCTATTCAGCGGCTCAGCTCATGCATTCTCCGGTGTCGAACGCGTTGTCCGCCGATGCCGCGCCTGCTGACCTCCGCGGGCGGCACATGGCCGTCTTCCAGTACTCCTTCGCGATCACGACAGTCGTAGCCCCACTGCTGTTCTCCGCTCTGTCCGAGGTGTCGAGCGCGGCCCCATGGTTCGTCCTCGCGGCGCTCGCACTCCTGACGATTCCAGGCATGCCGGCCCTTGCTCCCCGTCTGCCGCAGTCCGCGCCGACGAGTAGCCGAAGGTCCTGAGAGGCCGAGGGGGAGGCGGTAGTCCGAAGCAGTGCTGGTGGGGGCGCTAGCCCGATCCCGGGCGGTCCGCGAGTTGTGGCTATCCTCACAAATCGTGCCTATAGGTATCTTTCGTGGCACTGGTCACGTCACGGAACGGCCGCCTCGTCTACGTTCGCAGCTCTGTGCCCCCGCCCCCGAACCGCCGAGGCTCCATGTCGTACCGACCGAATCCCCGACAGACCACGCCGACCGCGAGTACGCTCGGCCGACGCGGCAGGCATGTCGGCCTCCGCGCGGCGCTCCTCACCGGCGCTGTGTCCACCCTTCTCGCGGCCGCCGCGGCCGGTCCCGCCGCGGCTGCCGTCACCGGGACGCCAACGAGCTCCGGAGCGGGCACCGCGCGGACGACCGCGACGGGTGCGGCACGCGTGACGACCGCGGTGCTGGACCTGGACCACCCCGCCTCGGAGCCTCAGGTGCGCGGAAAGGACGTCCCCTACGACACGGCCAGCATCATCAAGGTCGACATCCTCGCCACGCTGCTCCTCCAGGCCCAGGACGCCGGACGCGGTCTCACCCAGCAGGAACGCACACGGGCCACGGCGATGATCGAGAACAGCGACAACGACGCGGCGAACGCACTCTGGCGCGGGATCGGCCAGGCACCCGGCCTGGAGGCGGCGGACAAGCGTCTCGGTCTCTCCTCGACCGTGGGCGGAGCCGGTGGCTTGTGGGGACTCACGCAGACCACGGCGACCGACCAGATCCGGCTGCTGCAGGCGGTCTTCGCCGACGGCGGAACCTCGTCCGCGAGCGGCTCCGCGCTGACCGAGGCGTCCCGGACCTACATCCGTACGCTGATGACCCGCATCGCCGCCGGACAGTCATAGGGCGTCTCCGCGGCCTCCGATTCGGGATGGGCGCTCAAGAACGGCTGGTTGCAACGCAGCACCACCGGTCTGTGGGACATCAACAGCGTCGGAGAGGTCACCTCGGGAACGCACCACTACCTCGTCGCGGTCCTCTCCGCCGGCAACGCGTCGATGGCAGGCGGCATCACGGCGGTCGAACGCGCGGCCCGCACGGCGGTCTCCTCGACACGGGCGGCCGGCTGACGGCCCGGGCCAAGAGGGGCGGACACGGCACGCGGGCCTCCCGGTTCCAGCGGGCTCCGGGTGTCGTGACAGGTCGGCAGGGGCATGCACGGTTCGGCTGGTGCTGTGACCGCGTAGGTTCGCCGGGTTGGTAGTCGTGGCTTGGATGTGCGGTGACGTCCGTTCCGATCACTGGAGGCGCGGTGGTGGAGGACCTCCTCGACGACGACGCCTTCCTCCCGGTCCTCGTCAAGCTGCCGTCGGGCACGAAGGCCACGAAGATCCCGGACAACTGCCAGCCGCCGCCCACGGACGACGGGTCGGAGCCCGGCCCCCGGATGGGCCGGTCCTCCTACCAGTGCTACTTCGGCGACCCTGCCCCGGGGACAGGCACGTCCTGTCGTTCACCGTCGCCATCGGCCCCCGTACTCCGGCCGTCTCCACGGGCCAGGTCCGCACGCTGGAGGTCATGAAGGGGCTCGACCCCGACGCCTCCACCGGCAGCGCGGCGCTGACCCTGCGGCTGGCGCAGGGCGGCTCCGCGGCCGGAGCGTCCGGCTCCGTTTCGGGCGGCCCTTCCGCAGGGTCCGGACCGCTGGCCGACACCGGATTCGGCGGCGGCTGGATCGCCTGGGCGGCCGGCGCGCTGCTGATGGCTGGGTGGTACGGCCCCGGCGCTCTCCCGACGGTCCCGCGGTGGGAACTGACACGTCGTCCGGGTGCCAGAACCGGTGCAGGGTGCATTGCCCGTTTTCTACGGAGGGCCGGCGGTGGTGTGTACCACCGCCGCCGGCCCGCGACTGCGAAACCCTCCCGGCCCGCTCTGCCGCGATGATCTACCTTGCGATGATCGCCCTGAGGACCCGCCGCCCGCTTCGAACCCCGCGAAACGTGAGTTTTGCGTCATGGCCGACGGGCAACTTCACCTGGGAGCATGATTGTCCATCGGGCGGACGGGGGGAAAGCGGGATGGCCACTGCGCACAGACGGGTTCGTGCGGCCATGATCGTTGCGGCGGTGCTGGCGGCCGCCGGCTGTTCCGGCGGGGGCGGTGACGACGCCGCTTCCAGCCCCTCCGCGACGACGACCGCGGCGGCCCCGGCCACCGCCCCTTCGACGGCCTCGCCCACCCCTGCGGTCAAACCGTCGGACGTCTACCCCACGAACGCGGCCGGCTGCCATCCGAACGCGAAGTGGAGTACGGCGAAGGCGGTGGACTGGGTCGACTGGGGGCAGGTCGGCACGCCCGCCCTGGGCCCGGGAGAGGTCCGGTTCCCCAAGTCCATGCCCGGCTTCGACGGGCCCCTGTGCGACCGGGTGACCGTCCAGGTCCAGTACTGGCGTGTCAACTACCGCCCGTCCAGCGCCACGTCGGCCGCCGATCCGCTTTCGAGGGAGGTGAACTACGACTACGCCCTGCAGTCCCTCAAGCGCACCGAACTGCACATCGACGGCCGCAAGGTCCACGACGTGAAGCCGCCGAAGGGCTTCGCCTCGGCCAAGGCCGGCCCCTGCGACGGCTTCCTGGAGGCGATCTACGTCGGCACACCGCTCAAGAACCGCGAACTGCCGACCAAGATCAGCACGGGCAACACGATCGTCGGCGACGACGTCACCTTCCCGACCAAGCGCGTGGTCGATTACCACGTGTTCGCGCCCTCCGCGCCCCAGCTCTGCGACGACAACGGCATCCCCACGGCGTCCCCCGCACCGTCCGGCTACCCGTCGTCCGGCTTCGGGCTGTCCACGCCGTCCTACCCCGCCTTCGACCTCACCCCGAAGAGCTGAGCGGCCGGGGGCTGCGCCAGCACGCGCGCCAGCGCGAAGCCGTCGTGGCCCTTGCTGCCCACCGTCTGCAGCGCCGTGCCGGTCAACATCGCGTGGCTGCCGATCAGTTCGATCACGGCCCGGCTGCCCACCACGTCCGGCGAGGTGCTGTGGGCGTCGGCGACCTGGCCCTGCCGTACGACGTTGTCGACCACGACTCGTCGAACGCGAAGACGCGGTCGGGGAAGGCGCCAGGACGTACTCGATGCGGTCGAGCTTGGCGTTGCGGTCCGGGTGACCCCTTCCAGGTCTTGGTGGGCTGGAAGGTGACGCCGCGACGGGCGAGCAGGCACGGTAACGCCTCGCGGCCGATCCAACCGCCGGAACCGTCAGCCCGGTGAACCTATGTGGTCAGAGCTAGCCGCAGGCCGGGACCGGCGCAGGTGCTTGCGGATCTCGGCCGGGCGGGGGAGACGGTGTGGCGTTGCCCGGTAGCCAGTCGTGGGTGATCCCGTGCGCGCCCAAGGGCGGAGAGTACACCGCCGCCCATCGGCGGGTGGCGGCCATGCGGGCCGGTCGGGCCTTTCGGCGGTGACTGCCTCGGACACTGCTCTCGCGACGCTGCGCACGCCGGCGCGGTCCAGTCGCCCGTCTCCCGCGTTCTCAGCCGCACCTTGCCGGAGAAGACCGGCTCCAGCCCCCGGCGGACGCGCCGGCCGCGGCGCAGGCGTGCCCCCGGAGCAGCGACACATCAAGGTCCCTCCAAGCTCGCGGGTCGCCCGATCGCGGCACGCGGCCCGTACCGGGGATCCGTCAACTTTCGTACCGGGCACGGCAGTTCCGGTCCATCAACAGATCCTGTCGCGCCGTTGTTCGATCGTCTGGAGTCGGTCTCGAACAGACTGTCCGCGGGGGAGGGCCGCGTGCGTACGGTCCGGACGGAGAGGCGGTCGGCAGCGCCGGTCCGCCGCAGTCAACGGAACGCAAGGGGAGGCATCGTGGCGAGTGTCGAAGTGTCGCTGAAAGAGATGATGGCCGGCATCGAGGGGGCGATGGGGGCAGCGGTCGTCGACTACACCAGCGGCATGGCGCTGGGCACGCTGGGCGGCAGCAAGACCCTGGACCTGACGGTCGCCGCGGCCGGCAACACGGATGTGATCCGGGCCAAGGTGCGCACCATGGAACAGCTGGGCCTCAAGGGCCAGATCGAGGACATCCTGATCACGCTGGACAGCCAGTACCACCTGATCCGGCTGATCACCGGACGTGACGGCAACGGCCTGTTCCTGTACCTCGTGCTCGACAAGGCCCGCTCGAACCTGGCCATGGCCCGCCACCAACTCAAACGCGTGGAGGCACAGATCGAGATCTAGCCCGTCCCGGCATGCGGGAATCACGTACGCCCATGATGTGAAGACTTCTTCAACTCGCCATATCTGTATGGTCGCAATGTGCGGTTGTGCGGGGACCGAGACGTGAAGGATCGGCTTCCGAGGGCGGCCTGCGATGTGGCGGCACTCTCGGGTACCGCCACATCCCGGCGGCTGCAGTCGAACAACCCGGCAAGGAGCGAGCATCCATGCAGGTCCCCCTCTACCAGGTCAAGGCAGACTTCTTCCGCATGCTCGGCCACCCCGTGCGCATCAGGGTCCTGGAACTCCTCCAGCACGGTCCGGTGTCCGTGCGGGACCTGCTCGCCGACATCGAGATCGAACCCTCCAGCCTGTCGCAGCAACTGGCCGTCCTGCGACGCTCCGGGATCGTCGTCTCCACGCGGGAGGGCTCCACCGTCCGCTACGAACTCGCCGGCGGAGACGTCGCCGATCTCCTGCGTGCCGCGCGCCGTATCCTCACCGAACTCCTCACCGGCCAGAACCAGATCCTCGCCGAACTCCAACAGGCGGACGCCCCTCCGCAACCGCTGCCCGCACCCCGGTGACGTCGGGAGGGCGACGGGCGGGAGAACGGCGGTGAGGCTGGCCGAACTCACCCATTCGGCAGGCCTGTTGGGCTCAGGGAGTCCGGCACCTGGACTGCCCGCGCCTTCCTGAGGACGATGCTCGCAGGGGGCGGCCGAGAGGGGTGAGCCGAGGTGGACCATACGGGTCCCACTGTTGGGCCAGGGCCGGAGGGCGTGTTCGTCGGACGCGCGGAGAGCCTCGCGCTGCTGGCCGGCGCCCTGAAGCGGGCACGGGCCGGCGTCCCCGTACGTGTTCTCGTCGAGGGCCCGGCGGGGATCGGCAAGACCGCCCTCGTACGTCACTTCCTGGGCGGTGCCGGGCAGGTGCTGCGGGCCGCCGGAGAGGAGGCCGAGTCCGAACTGGCCTTCGGCGTGCTGGCACAGTTGCTGCGGCCCCGGATCCGCTGGACGGACGCCTCGGCGGCCGGGGCGGAACTGCTGGAGGCGTGGGACGAGGCACAGGAGACGGACCAGGAGCCCGAGGGAGCGGCCGAACCGGTCGTCGTGGTGGTGGACGACGCCCAGTGGGCGGACCACGCGTCTCTCCAGGCGCTCACCTTCGCCGTACGGCGGCTGCGGGCCGACCGGGTGCTGGTGCTGGTGGTCGTGCGGGACATCGACGACGCGCGACTGCCGGACGGACTGCGGCGGTGCTTCACCGCTGACGACGTCGTGCGGGTCCGGCTGGACGGGCTCGCGCCCACCGAACTGCGGCGACTGGGAACCGAGTTGGGCACAACCGCGCTGACGGCCAGGGCCGCCGACCGGCTGTACGCGCACACCGGGGGCAACCCCCTCCACGTCAGGGCCCTGCTGGAGCAGGAGGGCCCCGGGCTGCTGGAGGCGCTGGCGCGGACCGATGTCGCGCCGCCCGTACCCAAGTCGTTCACCGCGCTGGTGCTGGCCCGGTTCGATGCGATCGCCGCGCCGACCGAGGCCCTGGTCTGCGCGGCGGCGGTGCTCGGCGCGCACTGCGGGCTCGCCGAAGCATGGACGGTGGCCGACGAGAACCCGCGAAGAGCCGCCGACGGCGGTGATGCTCTTGCAGCTCTCGAAGAGGCAGTGCGCGCAGGCTTGTTGGCCGAGGCGGCCGGTGATCCGGACATCCGGTTCCCGCACCCCCTCGTGCACGCCGCCGTGTACCACTGGCTCGGTCCCGCGCGCAGAGCCGCGCTGCATCTGCGGGCCGCCGCCGTCGTCACGGACGAGGCGCAGCGATTACGGCACCGGGCGCTCGCGGCGGTCGGCCCCGACGAGGAGCTGGTCGCCGAACTGGCCTCGCTGGGGCGGAAGTTCGCCGCCGAGGGCGCCTGGGCCGGCGCGGCGGGACAACTTGAGGCGGCAGCCCGGCTGAGCGCGGACGCCGAGGTCCGGGAGCGGTGCTGGCTCGAAGCCGTGGAGTGCCGACTGCTCGCGGGGGACGTACCGGACGTGGGCGAAGTTGCCGAACGGATACGGCAGTTCGCGCCCGGCGGATGGCGCAGCTACCTGCTGGGGCGGCTCAGCCTGTTCGACGTGGGGCGCGCCGAGGCACTGCTCACGGATGCCTGGCACCGCTGCGACCCGCAGGCCGAGCCTCTGCTGGGGGCGCGGATCGCGGGGCAGTTCGCCGCACTGCACGGCAGCATGTCGCACGGAGCCGAGATGGCCGAATGGGCGGATCTGGCCCTGCGTCTCGCGCCGGACGACACCGCCACCGACATGATCCGCTACCTGCGCCTGATCGGACTCGCGATGAGCGGACGGGCCGCGGACACCCTGGCGGAGCTCGGCCCGCTGCCCGATCCGGTCCTCGCGTCCCCCGCGCAGCTGGAGCACCTCCTGGGCCGTGGGAACCTGCGCCCGTTCGTCGGCGATCTCACCGGCGCCGTAAGGGACTTGAGCGGGGTGTTCGGCGCCTGTCGCGGGCGGGCCGCCTCCTTCCGGGTGGTCGCCGCGACAGGGCTCGCCTCCGCCGAATATCGCGTGGGGCGCTGGGACGACGCACTCGTCCACACCGAGTTCGCCCTGTCGCTCGCCGCCGACACCGATCAGCCGCACATCGCCCTGCACAGCAGGACACTGGCAGCCCAACTGTGCGCGGCACGCGGCGAGTTCACCAAGGCGCAGGCACACGCGTGCGTGGTTCGCGCCTACGCCGGAGGCAATCATGTGAGTCCGGCGCTGGCGGCAGCGCTCGCCGAGGGGTATCTGGCCCGCGCCCAGGGCGATCCGGAGGGCGTCGCCGTGGCCCTCGATCCGCTGCTCGCCCTCGGCCCGCGCGGCTCCCTCGAAGAGCCCGGAACCGTGCCGTGGGCCGACCTTCTCTCCGACGCGTGGTCCGCCCTCGGCGAGGAGAAGCGCGCCGCAGGGATACTCGCCCCGTACGAAGTGCTGGCCGCCCGGCGCGGTCATCACGAGGCGCTGCTCGTCGCCGCCCGCGCCCGCGGCACGCTGGAGGCCGCGCGTGGCGACACCGAAGCCGCCGAACGCGCCTTCCGGCTGGGCCTCAGGCACTCCGCCCATGTCGAGGCCCCCTTCGACCGGGCCCTGCTGCACCTCGCCTACGGCGGTTTTCTGCGGCGAACGGGAAAGCGCACCGTGGCGGGCGAGCAGTTGCAGAGCGCCCGCGACCTCCTCGTACCCCTGCAGGCGAAGCCCGATCTGGAGCGCTGCGACAGGGAGTTGGCCGCGTGCGGGCTGCGCCCCGCCGCCGGGCACGAGCGGCCGCCGGACCTGGCGGGGCTCACCCCGCAGGAGCGTGCCGTCGCCCGCCTGGTGGCGTCCGGGCTGACCAACCGGCAGGTGGCGCGCGAACTCGTCATCAGCGTCAAGACCGTCGAGTACCACCTGGGCCGGATCTTCCCGAAGCTGGGCGTGGACTCCCGCACCCGTCTCGCGGCCCGGCTGGCCGGCGCGCCCGAACCCCGCTCCTAGGGATACCCCCGGTGCCGTACCCGGGGTGCCGGGTCCGGCGCGCGCCGTAGCGTCGGTGGAACTTCGCACCTCGTGAGCCCGAGGGCCGTGGCGGAGGAATGCGAAGGAATCCCAACCACACGAAATCAACCGGGGGATCGACTGTCATGGCCGACAACACCAGCCAGATAGTGACCGACATACCGAACGCCAAAGTGAAGGCGGTGGCCGAACGGGTCGTTGCAGAGCTGAGGCTCGCCGCCGAGAAGGTCGCCGCGCACCACGCCGAGCCCGCCAGGTATCCGATGCCCGAGGACAAGGGCGCCGCGGAACACCTGCTGGCCCAGCGCTTCGACCGGCTGTCCGACGACAAGAAGAAGCGGGCGGCGGACTCGGTCGTCGCCGACCTCAAGGACGTGGCGGGCCGGGCCCGACGCCTGGGCGACCTGGCCCGGGTCGACCTGCGCTCGCCGGCCTCGGTCGACGCGCAGATCCAGCGGATGCCCTTCCCCGAGCGGTTGAAGTTCCCGGCCGACGAACTGAAGAAGCTGCCGTTCCTCCTCCCCGAGGAACCGCAGGCCGGCCCGGGGGCGGCGGCCGTACCGTCCGCGCTGCACAAGCTGGAACTGCGCATCCACAGTGTGAAGTGCCTGGCAGAGACGTCGGAACTGGGCTCCGACGAGATCTCTCTCGCAGGGACCAGCGTGGACGAGAGCGGCGACGCCCTGAAGATCAGCCCGTTCGACGTGCGCAGTTTCGACGACGGAGACGTCAAGACGTACGCGCCGCCGAAGCAGTTCCACTGGTTCAACCTCGACGAGGGAGGCACCACTTACCCGAAGTCGTACTTCGTCACGCTGGTGCTCGCGGAGATCGACTTCGGCGGGCTAGCCACCTACGTCGACCGGCTGCTCGACATGGTCAGGACGAAGGTGGCCGCCTATCTCGCCGCTGCCGTCGGCGGGGCGATCGGCGCCTCGGGCGGAGTGCTCGGCGTCCTCATCGGCATGGCGGTCGGCGCTGCCGTCGGCTGGGCCTTCGACGAACTCAAGGGCATCGTCGAGGACGACGTGTTCGCGCCCGTGACCCTCAGCACCATCATCCCGGCACTGACCGGCCGCTGGGACGGCAAGCCAGAAACGGCGGCGGCATCCGCCGACTACCGCGGCTTCGGCGGGCACTACCGCGTGACGTACACCTGGCGCATGTTCAACTGAGCGGTGCGCTGCGGCGACCGGCCGCCGCACAGCGCCGGTCCGGACCCGGCCCGGCGCGGTGCCGGTCGGACGGGACGTCTCGCGTGGAGCAGGCGAACACTATGAACGCAATGATCGACTGGTAGTCCCCGAGTGGGGCGGTTCCCAGCATCACCGTTCGCAGGGCAAATTCGCACAGCGAACCCACAGGAGCCGCTCACGACGGCGCGCTGCTCACGAGCGGCGTCCTCGGCGGCGGTTCGCGCGGCTACGACTACCGCGTCGACCTGCGGGTGGTCTACCAGTACTACTGCCACAACCACCCCCGCCCGAGCGAACCGCAGTACCCGCTGTGGCAGGGGCTGCGCGCGGACTCCACCATGACGAGCGCCGGACTCCGCGCCCGCCTTCAGGAGCGCACCGGATTCGCCTCCGCCCCCGCGGAGCGGACCGCGCTGCGACAGCGCCACCTCGACGACATCCTCGCCGTCACCCGCACTCCGGAGCGCTCGCTGGAGTCACATCTGCGGTTCGCGACCTTCACGTTCCGGGACATCGTGTCGACCCGGCTCGGCGGCCGTAACCCCTTCAGCAACCGGGGCGTGTGGTACTCGGGTTCGCACGACGACAAGGCGCTCATCGCGGGCGTCGAACGGTTCTCTGCCGACCCCACCGCGCGCCGCGACCTCTCCTACGGCAGCGACCTGACCGGCAAGGTCTCCATCCCCGTCCTCAATCTGCACGCGATCGACGACCCGATCGCCTTCGTCGAGCAGGAGGCGGCCTACCGCGCCACTCTCCAGGGGGCCGGCCGGGGCGGCAACCTCGTCCAGACCTTCACGACCGAGGCCGAGCACAGCGCGCTGAGCGACTCCGAGTACGCCGACTCGATTGCCGCGCTGGACACTTGGGTGCGTCATGGACGCAAGCCGACCCCACGCTCGATCGCGGCTGCCTGCGCGGACTTCGACCGAACGTACGGCAGCGGCTGCTTCTACGCCCCGGCCTACCACCCCGCGCCGTACGCCGCCCGGATCCGACCCCGGCCGGGCGGGCTCGCCTGGCCCGCCATGACTGCGAAGCAGGAGCGGGCGTGGAGCCGGATCGACGGCGTGGGGATCGCTCCCTGACCCCCGATCGCACGAGATTTCCCGCGCCGGGCCCGGCGTCGTGGACGCCGTGGGCTTCTCCCCGGCAGCCGTCTGTTTCCACGACGGCTGCCGGGAGCCGCGCCGCCGGGGTCAGCGCAGTCGGCGGCGTCCGCGCCGGGGATCAGGCCACCGTCCGCTGCACGTACGGCGTCAGCCGGACCGGCCCGACCAGACCGTAGTTCTGCCTCGCGGACGTGCCGAACACTGCGGCGTTGCTGACCCGAAGCCGGTTGAACAGCGGGGTGGCCACCTCGATCTCGATGTTGTTGGCGCCGCGGTGCAGCTGTCCGCCGAGGTCCACCACGGGGTTGAGCCGGTCGACGGGGTCGAGCCGTGTCCCGTTGACGGTGACACGGCAGGTGTCGCTGACACTGCCCAGCTCCAGCAGGGCTCCCGTGCCGGAGGTCCAGGTGTCCGGCAGCGTGAGCGTCGTGCGGTAGCGGCCGATGCCGCCCACGTCGGCCAGTTCGGGGAGCTGCGACCACGGCAGCAGGGCGTCGAGCGTGAGGGTGTGCGTGACGATCGTGGTGGTGGTCGTGGTGTTGCCGGGCTGCCAGTCGTCGACGGAGAGCGTCCACTGGTCGAGGGTGACCGGCGCCGGGACCTCGGGGATCTTCGTGGTGACCTTGCGGCCGTTCGACAGGGTGGTGGTGCGGGTCCCGGCCGTGAAGGCGCGTACAGCCAGTGATCCGTCCGCGAAGAGTGCACTGTCCGCGTCGGTGGCGACCGCGTGCGGACGGCTGCCGCAGCGGTCGCCGAACAGCCCCGGGGCGCTCAGCGCCACGACGAGGGTCTCGCCCGGCTGGAGCGTCACCCGGAAGGTGAACACGTCGCCGTCCTGGGCGTATTGGGCGAGGCGGCTGACCCGTCCGCTCCACGGGTCCAGCAGGTAGGGGACGGCACCGGAGGCATTGCGGTGGGTGGCGCGCAGCGTGACGTCGTGGTCGATGAGGGCGACGGCCGGTTTGACGGTTTCGGCGTGCTTGCCGTTGCACAGGTAGTAGAAGTCGGCGTCGTCGGTGACCCGGTGGGCGTTCAGCAGGGTCGACGGCACGGAGTGGACGGCGTCGGAGGTCACGCCGAGTTCCGCGAACGCCGCGCCGACCAGGGTCTTGTCGGTGATCCGGCGGACGTTCGGCAGGGCGAGCAACTGGGCTGTGAGGGAACGGAGTTCGGCCTGCTCCCCGTTGTCGGGGAGACCCGGGGTGAGCGCCTGGTCGAAGGCGCCGAGGAGCACGGTGGGCAGACCGGCGCGCGCGAACTTCAGGAGTCTGCGGGCGTCGGCGACGGCGAGCGTGGGGTTGGAGCCGTAGAAGAAGTCGCCTTCCAGGAACAGGGCCTTGTAGGCGGGTCCGTCGGGTGCCAGGCGCTGGCCGGAGACTCTGGCCGTGGGCAGGTCGAGCAGTGGTCCGCTCAGGAACTGGTGGGTCCAGCCGAGCGGAATGCCCGTCGAGGTCAGCCAGGACGCCCCGATGCCGGTCGCCGTGTAGCCGGTCTGCCGGAAGACGGCGATGTCGACGCGGGCGGTGCCCGATTGGAGCACCTCGTGGACGCGGCCGAGATAGGCGGCGATGTCGGGCACGTGGCGCCAGGTCGGCTGCCGCGGCCCCCATGACTCGCCGTATCCCGGGGCCCCGCTGTACGGGCTGAACGCGGCGAAGCCGGGCCAGCCGACGCCCGGTGCGGTGGCGTAGGAGAAGCCGTGGATCACGGTCTGGTTGACACCCGCCGCGTACGCGCCGCCCATGGTGCGCAGGAACTTGTCCCACGTGGTGTTGTAGGCGCCGCCCGCGTACGCGCCCGCCTCGCAGGACAGGACGCGGCTTCCGGCCATGTCACGTCCGCCGGCCAGACAGCGGTAGTCGTCGAGGTTCTTGAAACCGAGTGACTCGCCCTCGGGGACGTCGAGGACGGCCGCCGAGGCGATGGCGTCGGTCTGGAGGCCGTACGGCTGGGAGCGGAGCTTCATGCCGTGGCCGTGTGCCCATGACTTGAGCGCACCGAGGTGGTGCTCGTTGAACAGGCCGGAGACGGTCTCCCAGAAGTCGTGCCGGATCTCCTGGGTGAGCAGGGCCTCGAACGCGAAGACCTGGTTGCCGTTGTCGAGGACGACGGCCGGCAGATACGGCAGCAGGTCGCGCCCGGTGTGTTCGCGGAAGGCGGCGGGCAGGTCCGGCGTCCACTGCAACCCCTTCGTCTCCAGCTCCACGGAGTCCTCGAAAAAGGTGCCGCCCGCCGATCCGAGGAGTGCGCGGAGGGTGGAGTCGAGGATCGTGGAGTCCCAGTAGCGGGTGACGGCCGCGGTCCCGGCCGCGCTGAAGTGGTCGACGACGTACGCGGCGGGCGAGGAGTGCGGTCCCGCCTCAGGCTGCTGGCCCGAGCCGCGCTGCCAGTACGACAGGATCACCCAGGTCCCCGAGTCGGGCGGGGTCCAGCTCAGATTGCCGCCCGAGACCCGGTCGGTCAGATCGGTGACGCTGTCGGCGTCCAGGCCGGTCGCCTTGCCGCTGGAGTAGGCGGTGTTGACGCGGGCGGCCTGTACGGCGAAGAGCTTCTGCACGGTGACACCGGAGGCGGCCGGGTGGACGGACGCCGGTACCGGACCGTCGTAGGGCGCGCCGCCGGTCAACGCGGCCTTGCCGTAGGCGAGTTCCTTCACCGCGGCGTCGTCGTCGGGAGTCACTCCCGGTACGGCGACGGGCCAGCTCGGGCCAAGGGTGAGGTCGATGGTCAGCCCGCGGCGCGCGGCCTGCCGCAGCGCGGCCTTCACACCGTCGCGCCAGGCCGCGCTTCCCCACCCGTGGTGGGCGGTGTCCAGCACGGAGGCGTCGGTGATGCTGTGGTGGACGGCCGCGATCTCCGCGCCGCCGAATCCCGCGTCGGCCATCCGGTCGATCTCCCGTGCGATCTCCGCCGGGTCCACCAGGCCGTCCGGCCACCACCAACGGAACCTGGGCCGGACCGACGTGGCCGGTTGGGCGAACCAACTCGGCGTGGGCGCATCTGCGTTGGAGCGTGCCGCCTCGGAGGCTGCGGCGCCCGCCGCCGGACCGAGTGCCGCGAGCACGCCCGTCGTCAGACCGGCCGTCAGTACCGACCGACGCGTCGTGCCGCCGCGCTGCGGGTGGGTCTCGTGCATGGTTCTTCAGCCCCAACTGGTCACGGGTGAGCAGATATTGGATGGTGAATCGTTTCAATCACCGCAAGTGCCGGAACCGTATTTCCCCCTCCGAACTGAGGTCAAGAGAAACGACAACGATTCAAGGCGCGAGAAGTGGGCGCGGGTGCAGCGGTAGGTTCCGTCTGAGCGCGAACGACGGTTGACGCCCGCTGCTCATACCGCACCCGCGTCCCGCCCCCGGCCTCTTCGCTGCGGCGGCCAGCCCGGGCTGCCGGGCGACAACGACTCCGCCATCGGCGGTGCCTGCTCGATCTGCCGGATGCCGGCATGTCCCGAAGCCGAACCGGCCGATCAGGGCAAGCCGTGACCATCGCGCAGGTGCGGAGAAGGCCGGCAGGTCGCCCGGTTCGGTCAGAAGGCGTGCGCCATCAGTTCCGCGAACAGCTCGTGCTCGTCGACATCGAGGCCCCGTGAGCGGAACCAGCCGCAGATGTTGGCGCAGTCGCGCTCGAGAAAGGTCATCCCGTTGAGGTTGCCGACCAGGTCGACGATCTGTGGCAGGTCGATGATCACCAGCCGCTCGCCCGCCGCCAGGATGTTGTACGCCGAGAGGTCACCGTGCACGAGACCGTTCTGCACCATGGTCGCGAGCGCGTCGGTGAGCTGCTCGAAGTACGACGCCAGCAGCTCGGGTGCGGGCCGGGTCTGGGCGAGCCGGGGTGCGGTCTGGGCGGTGCCGTCCTCGGCGGCGACGGTGATCCATTCCATCAGGATCTCGGTGCCGTCGATCTGGACGGGGTAGGGAACCGGCAGTCCGAGATTCCAGAACCGCACCAGCGCGCCCCACTCGGACACCGCCCACTCGCCGGCCGCGACCTGCCTGCCGAAGGTGCTCTTGCGTTTGACGGCCCGCTCGTCACGTGAGCGTTTCATCGAGCGGCCCTCGGTGTAGGACGCGGCGCGGTGGAAGGACCGGTGTTCGGGGGAGCGGTACCGCTTGGCCGCCATCACCACGCCGGCGTCGGGCGCGAGCGGGTCGGCGCGCTCGACCAGGTGGACGTCGGCCTCCTTGCCGGTCTTGAGGACGCCGAGATCGGTGTCGATCGCGCCCTGCGAGGTCACCACCCAGTCCGGGAGCGGCTCGGGTCCTCGGCAGAGGGGTTCGACGCTGAGCCAGGTCGACCAGCGCCGGCCGTCGGCGAGGTCGTCGTCGTAGACACGGAAGTCGAAGACGAACCGGTCGTCGACATCGCCCAGTCCGTCCGGCGGCGGGACGGATCGGCGGGCGTCGGTGCTGAAGTCGTCAGGAAACGCCGGGAGTTGAGAGTGCTGCGGGAGATCGTCGTGAGACATCGCTGGAGGTGCTCCATGAAGTGGGTGAGAGGTGGTCTGCGGGCAGGCCGAGGACAGTCGTGGTCACGGTCGTGCCTCCTCTCGTGGAGCACCGGGCAGCTCCCGGTGGCTCGCCCATGGTGCAGGGTGGGCACGGGAAGCGGCAACCGAATAAAGCGGGCCCGAGTCGAGCGTCTCCAGCCGTGTTCGGGCGAGGTGGCCGCTCGTTGCCGGCCGGACTCGCGGTGGCCGAGCGGGGCGGCAGATCGGGGGCTCTGCCGGGGGCGAGGCGTCGCACGGTCGGGTGGTCGAGTGGTTCACCCGTGGGAGAGCGTGCCGACGATCGCGAAGACAGTCACCCGCAGGCACTAGAGCGATTTAGCTTTCCTCTGTAACCTGACGACCTAATCGATTTAGGATTCCTTTCTCGCGGCGGGACGCGGGATCAAGGAGGTTGTCACCGATGCCAACCATGCAGGACGTCTACGCCGGGCGGGCGGGAACGCGCACCGAACTCGAAGGGCTGCCCCGGCCCGGCCGATGCCTGGTCATGGGGATCCTCAACGTCACGCCCGACTCGTTCTCCGACGGGGCCCGTACGCCGACCCCCGGCGCGCCATCGACCGGGGACTGGGGCTCGCGGCTCAGGGCGCGGACATCGTGGACGTGGGCGGCGAATCCATCCGTCCGGGGGCGCACCCCGTCGGACTGGAGGGCAACTCGCCCGGACCGTCCCGGTGGTGCGCGCACTTGCCCGGGCCGGCGTGTGCACGAGCATCGACACCCTGCACGCACCTGTGGCCCGGGCCGCCGTCGAGGCGGGTGCGCGTGTGGTCAACGACGTGAGCGGCGGTCTGGCCGGCGAGGCCATATGACGGTTACTGAATCGATCTAGTAACCGTAAACGTCACGCCGACCTGCCACGCCCGACCGCATCGCCCCATCTTCGACACGGCTCCGGAGGACGCCGGTGCCGTGGACGACCGGAGGAACGCCATGGACCGTCTGCTCCTCATGCGCAGTTTCGTCATCGTTGCCGACCTCGGCAGCTTCAACAGGGCCGCCAAGGCGCTGGGGTCGT